>NZ_JAWJTG010000007.1:0-120148 GCF_032911605.1 Stenotrophomonas mexicanensis | reverse complement strand
AGGATCAGAAGGTTGCAGCTCTTTTAGAACCGTCCGTGATATCGGGGTAGAACCCCTTGACCATCTTACGTGACCAGTTGCCCGGCAACAGTTGACCACTGTTGCCTATACTCAGCCCATCGAGTAGCCCGTTGCACTGAACGGAAACCCACACATACATTAAAGGACCTGTCATGCCAGTCGATTCTCCGCCTCCCGTTCCGCAAAGGCTGCGCGAGATGCTCAAGGACTATCCTGAGCATATTCAAACCCTGCAGGCTGACTTAAATCGCGTAGTTGAAAAGCCGTCCAAAGGCATCCCCTTATCTGAACAGGCTATTTGGGCATTGGAGGCTGCGCTCAGTACCTTCGCCGTGGATGCCCGCGAAGAAACCAAAGCGGCCGAGGCGGGCGGCGATCCGGCGGCGATTGCACAAGCCAAGGCAAAAGAACGCCTCATGTTTCAAGCTAGCTCCAGCAATGGAGGAATGCGGCTTGGATTGATGAATGATCTATGGGATTACTTTAAATTGATCGAGGGCGTTTGAGTGAGCACGTCAAATGGTGGTCTCGACGCCGCAACACATTCTCGTGTGTTCGAGGAGGCAGTCTTTCCTGACAGCGGATTCACCAGGGTTACTTCGCAACCTCAGCCCAGAGCAATCATCCTCGCGGGGCAACCCGGAGCAGGTAAAGGTAGCTTGGCCCGTGGGGCCGAGACTGAGCTTCAGCATGATGTCATCAAGATCGACCCCGATGAGCTGCGCAAATACCACCCAGATATAGGGAAATTCCAGGAGAGCTATCCCTACACATGGTCTTCGTACACCCATCCTGACGCCAGCGCGTGGTCTGACAAACTGCTAGATGCCACCGTTGCAGGGAAGAAGAACCTGATCTTCGACACCACGTTGAGCAACGGTGAGTGGTCGTCCGAACTGATCAAGGACCTGCAATCGAAGGGCTACACGGTGGAGGTGCGCGCCATTGCATCTCCAAAGCTGGAGAGCGAGCTCGGGGTTGACGTGCGCTACTCTCGCGACCTGGACAGCAAAGGCAATGGTCGCTACGTTCCCGCTGGTGCTCGCGATGCGATCTACGAGAAGCTGCCCAATAGTCTGGACATGGTGCACGAACGCACCGATGTGCAAATTCGCATCTTCAATCGTGAAGGCAAGGAGTTGTACGACAGCCACACCAGCCCGAAGTTGCCTGGGGCTGCATTGCAAGAGGCGCGCGAAGCCCGGCTAAAAGATCCCGCCCTCACCCGCCAGCTGCGGGATGGCTGGCAGGAGCAGCAGGCCTGGCACCGTGATTTGCCACAGACGCTGTCCCACAACGACAAGGTCGCTCGGCCCACGCGAGAGAACCTACTGACAGAGCGCAGCGAAGCTCAAGTGGTCGAGGGGCTTGAGCGGCAGGCGCGACAAATGGTCGATATTGATCATGCGGTGCGCATTCGCCCCACCCGCATCCGCGCGGGTGGGGCACTGGGCATCGCAGGCCTGGCATTGGATGCCTATGACGCCGGTGAGGCTCTGCGAGCAAGTAGCCGACTGCGTGGCGAAGGCAATGACACAGCCGCAGAGTCAGGGTTGATCCACTTCGGCGCACGCAGTGTAGGCGGCTTTACCGGCGCAGGTCTGGGCATGGCAGTCGGTGCGGTCGCGGGCGTCGAATCAGGCCCCGGTTTGCTGGTCACAGGCGCCATCGGCGGGATAGCGGGCGCGTTCGCGGGCGACAAGATTGCCGAGTGGACGGACAACCGTCGCATCTACAATCAAGCCGACAGTCAGGGAAACACTTGGACCTATGATCCGGATCATCCCGATCAAGGCTGGCAGCGCCCCGCACCGATTGACAACAGCAACGATGGCATCGACAACCCGACGCGTGGCCTTTTGCGCGCGCCTCCAGCCCTTGCCAACCAGCTGAATTACCAGGCAACCAGCGAGTCGGTGAAACTGGTGCTTGGCAGCCCGCCCAGCCAGCAAGACCCGTTCACGCAACCCGCCAATGTCAGCGACCCGCAAAGCTGGTATCCGGCGCAGTGGACACGTACGGCCGACGGCCAGCAGTGGCAACGCGAAGTGATCACTGCCGTGTACGAGCTGGGCCAGCGCGAGACGCGGATCGACGTGGCCAGTCCAGAACGAGCGGCCGAACTCGATCAGGCCGCTGCCCAGGTCGTGCTGCACAATGCTGCCAACAGCCGCCCGGTGATTGCGGCGCGCTACGAAGCAGCCTATGCCCAGAATGGCTGGGCGTCCTATGGCTCAATACCCGAGGCTGTGCAGCAGGCACGCACCGATTTGGACGCGTTGGCCGCCTCCGACGACAACCGCTACCAGCGCCAGGCGGACGGCCGTTGGGTCAGCGAGGGGGTGATCTACGATTCCACTGCCAGCGGCAATCTGCGCGCCGAGTTGGACGCCACCCGCGATGTGGTAGAGGCGACGTTACCGCCGCCCCACGCTATACAGAAGCCGTCGCCGATGACGGCTGATGAGCGCATGCGCGACACGCTGCAGGGCGCCTACGCGAACGCTGGGGTGGTCCTGAGTGCAGAACAACTGGCAGCGAGCGCGGTTGCAGTCCAGGCCACACAGACCGCGCAGGGTCTGGGGCCCGACACCACTGCCCTGCAGTTGCAGCGGAACGCCAACGGCGGTTACGACGTGGACAGCCCTATTGCCAATCTCCGCCTGGCCGCTGACGGCAAGACTTATACCATTGCGGCCGTGACCACGACGGAGGACATCCATCGGACACAAGGCCGGGCTTCCTCTACCGGCATCGATAACCCGCAACAGGCCGCGGGGGCCACCACTGAACAGCCAATGGAGCAGTCCCATGCGGGGGCGCCGATGCCGCCTCGGCAGGAACCAACACCGTCCCAGGCAATGACTGCCATGCAGGCCGACCCGCTGTATCGGCAGATCCGCGATGGCGTGGCCGCGCTGGACGCGCGTTACGGGCGCGAATTTGACGAGACCAGCGAGCGGATGACAGCCAGCCTGATGGTATTGGCAAAGGGCAATGGGTTGAAGCAGGTGGACCATGTGTTGCTGAGCAATGCAACTTCAGAACAGCCTGTCGCACACAACGTTTTCCTGGTCCAGGGGAGGCTGGACGATCCTGCGCACCTGCGTGCGTTCATGCCCACCGAGCAGGCAGTGCAAACTCCGGTTGCGGCGTCAGCGCAAAAGTACGAGGCGGTCAGCCGCGAGGTGGAGCAGCAATCCCATGCCACACAGCTTCAGGAACAGCATCAGCAGGAAAACCAAGCTAGAGCGGCCAGCATGGGGCGGTAGTCATTGCTGGTTTGTACTGACGAGCCGACGACGCGAGGCATGTTCCTCCAGAGCGCGCCCCGCGCCGTTGACGTGCCGAACATGCCGATGGCGTCCTGAAGCGTCACCGGAAGCCGAACTGATTGAATCCGCCCTGTCTATTACCCACCCGACGTGCTGGCGTGACTAGGTAAGCCCGATTTCTTGGGCAAATGCGCCATCATGGCGAGTGATGCAGAGAAAGGCGGCCGTAGGGCCGCCTTTTTCGTTGTGGTAGTGCCGGCCGCTGGCCGGCAACCCCCCGTGTTCGCAGATACCGGTCGACGCGGTACGGCGCCCCGTGCCCGACAATGCGGCCATGAGCATCGAAGAGATTCCCCCGCGCAGGCGCGTGAGCGCCTGGCCTAAGGCGCTGTGCTGATTGATGTGCGCTGGGCGGTCGCTGGGGGACCTACCTCGATGTGGAACTCGACGAGGGGACCTTTCAGCGACGGGATTTGGGCATGGACGCTTCTTTAGGGCCAGGACTGGATTCGACTTATGCAATTCCTTCTGTCATCTGCCTGGCTGAGGCCAGCACGAATTCATCCTGATAATGACCAGCGGCAACAGAGAGTCCAACCGGGCAATTGTCGACAGTCAGCAACGGCATGGAAATCTCGGGCAGCCGCGCGACACCGGAAAAGGCGGTGATCGCCATTGTCCTATCGTAGAAGTCCAGCACGGCTTCCAGCGTCGTCAGCGATCCCTTGAGAGGGGCAATGACAGGCGTCGTGGGGAAGCAGATGACGGTTCCGGGCATGAGGAAAGCATTGATCCTCTCGAAGAACCATTCGCAGCGGGTGATGCTGTCGAGTGCGGTAAGCCGGTCGAACGATTGCACATTTCCATACGCCATGGAGAAGGCAAAGCCAAGCTCGGGCTTGTGTGTTTCGATCCAGCTGCCAACCGTGCTCTGGAATTCGGCCGTCTGCAGATTCCGAAGCGCCTTCACATTGCAATCGACTAGCGGAACGTCCGCGCCGACGATCTGCGAGAAGCGGACTGTCTCCGGCTCGATGCCTGTGCGGGTGGCGATCGCCTGCAAGGCGGCCTCCGCCTGGTTTCTCACTGCTTCGTCAGCAATGTCCAGCGCATCGGCGAGGACCAGGATACGTCGCAGCGGCGCCGGCTGGCTTGAGCTGCTGCGCAGCAAAACCCGTGTCGCTGCATCAAGCAGGTTCAATGATGCGGCAACGACGCCCACCGTGCTGACGCTCGGCATGAAGGGCAGCACGCCGGCTTCGGAAATCCGGTGCAGGGATGGGCGCATGCCCCAGATACCGCACAGGCTCGCAGGAACACGGATTGAGCCGCCCGAATCGGTGCCGATGGAGAAATCGGCCACGCCATTGGCGACCGACGCTGCCGATCCACTTGAAGAGCCGCCGGGAATGCGATCTGGAGCCCTGGCATTCACCGGCGTGCCGAAGAATTGGCTTTCGCCGTCGAGGCTATACGTGAATTCGTCCGCGACGACCTTGCCCACGCAGCGCGCGCCCGCAGCCAATACCTGATCGACGCAAAGCGCATTGAGCTTCGGCGCAGGATGCCTGGCCTGCCAAGCGGGGCTGCCATAGGAGGTCTTATGACCCGCCAGATCGATATTGTCCTTCACCGTGAAGGTTGTTCCCTCCAAAGGCCCTGCTCCAAGCGGTGCTATGTCGATCCTTTCGACGATCGAGCCGGACGGATCATCAGGGTAACTACTGTGCATGCTCATCTCGTGGTCGGTTCCGAAGCGTTGTGACGATTGTCCGTGCGAACATCGGCCTAATAGTATGAAACCCGAACGCTGCTGTTGCGGGCGCGCTGGGCGCGCCAGCCAGGCATGGGTTTGGTTCTCGATGTCTCGATCATGGCGGACTGCTGCGACGAGCGCGGCAATGAGGCAACGCGCATGGCATGCCTCGGCCGCGCCGCGATGTTGAAGCCGGTTGCACCTGGCTTGTGGCGGGGATCGATTCCGGCATCTGCACCTGCCCCGTGATGCTTGCCCAGACCAGGGTCGTACCCAGTGCACCTGCCAGGTACGCCACCGACACCGCCCCGATCAGCAGGCCCGCGGCATGCTCCAGCCATGGAAGCAATCGGCAACACCCCTGCGCCCAGCGCGGATGGCTGCCGAGCCACGCCATCAGCAGGCCGAGCGACAGCGCGACGCCACTCAGGCAGGCCACGTAAGCGGCCTGGGTGCCAGTGTCGGCTACGAGGCCGGTAACCAGGGCTGCAATCGCGAACTGCAGCATCCAGTTGCTGCTGCTGGCGAACGCCAGCAGGCATCCTGCTTCGGCGTGCGGCCAACGGGAGCGAGGACGCAGGCCCAAGGGCATCTGCAGGGAAAGCGGAGAGAACGGGGTCAAGCCGGCGTCGCGCAGGCACATGCCCGCCAGGCGCAGCAGCAGGAGGCAGCCCGCGCACTGCATCGCCAGCGTCCACAGGCCGCGGTTTCCCAGCATGCCCGCTGCAACGAAAGCCGTCGCACAGATGATGCCCGTACCGATGGCGATACCGAACGACGCGGCCATGGCGGCTTGCCCGCCCGCGCCCATCGCGGTGCGCAGGATCTTCGCGTGATGCGAAGCAGGCAGGAGCATGGCGAAGCCGTACAGCACCGCGACGATGAAGAACTGCTGCACGTAAACCTGCCACTGACTTACAGAAAGTGCAGAGTGTGGGCGGGTGTGAACGCGCGGTATTGAACGCCATTGCGACAGGTGCGAATCGCCGGCATCAGCCGGCCCACAGCGACACGACGATCCATAGCGCCAGTGCGATCATCAGAAGCCCTGCAGCCCGCTCAAGCCAGGGCAGGGCGCGTGCGAACCGACGCAGCACCCACGGGTGGCCGACCAGCGCGGCGACCAGCAGATCCCAAAGCAGGACGATGCCGAACATCCACGCGCCATAGAAGAATTTCGTTGCGGCGTTGGCCTGCGGGCCGTTGAGCATTGCCGCCAACGTTGCGTAGAACAGCGCATTCTTCGGGTTCAGCAGCGCAGACAGGGCGCCCAGCCCTGCCGCCTTCCACCATCCGTGGGCACCGTCCGCTCGCGATCCGGCGGCAGCGTCAGATGCCTGCAGCGTCGTCGAACCCGCATGGCGCAGGAACAGCGTGCCGAGGTACAGCAGGAACCCGCAGCCCGCCAACTGCACCGCAATGAACCCTGCGCTATCTGCGCGCAGCATGGCCATTCCAGTGAAGGCGGCCACGATGAAGACGCCATTTCCGAGGGCGATGCCTGCGCAGGCGCCACTGGCGGTGCGCCAGCCAGAGGTGATCGCAGTGCGCGCAACAAGGAAGAAGTCGGGGCCGGGTGAAAGCAGGGCGAGAAAATGTACGGTGGCGATGACCAGGAACTGTTCCATCGGGTCCGGCGGCGGCTGGCGGGGGCGCCAGTGTGGGGATGTGCCGCGCGGTGGTATTGAACGTTATTGCAGGCTCAACGTCGGTACTGGCCTGGGGTCGCACCGGCGTGGGCCTTGAAGACCCGCTGGAAATGACTCTGGTCGGCAAAGCCCAGTGCATGCGCGACCACGGCCAGTGCCTGGCCTTCGCACAACCGTCGGCGGGCCTCCTGGATGCGCTGGTCGATCTGCCAGGCGTGTGGCGTCAGGCCCGTGGCACGTCGGAAGGCGCGGATCAGCTGGTAGCGGCTCATGCCTGCCAGCGATGCCAGCTCCTGCAGGGCCGGGGTGTGTTCGAGCCGCTGGCGCAGAATGTCCATCACCGGCTGCAGCCGCTGCTGTAGTGCGGCATCTTCAGGCGGGCCGGCGACGGCTGCACCATCGTGTTCATCCAGATCGCCGACGAACGCGATCAGCGCCGCTTCCTTGACGCTGACCGGATCGTCGGAGAACAGCGTCTCGTTGAGCTGGCAGTACTGCTGGTAGCGCAGGCGATGGCTGGAAATCCGGATGGGTTCCTGCTGCCAGTCGGGTCCGGGCAGGCCGTCATACTCGGCGCGGACTTCGGCCATCCAGCGCGCATCCAGGTGCAACATCTGGTAGCTCCAGACCTGGCCGGGCAGGGGGTTGCAGGCATGCACGCGGCCTGCGGGTACGCCGACCAGATTGCCGGGTTGCAGCAGGCGCGGTCCTTCCGCCGCGCCGGTGAACACGCTGCTGCCGGCGTCCACGGCGCCGATCGAGAAAGTGTCATGGCTGTGCGGGCGATGGCAGGCGCGGCTGTCGCACGCCCGTCGGCTTTCGACGAAGGGCATGCGCGGGTCACGCCAGAATTCGGTGGCAGAGCGCATGCAGCGGTTCCGGGATGCAGGGGGCAACGCCTGCATGGTGCCATGTTCGGGGCAAGGCGCGTCGAGGGTGTCTGCGCGATAATGCGGCCATGAGCATCCAAGAGCTTTCCCCCGCGCGGGCACGCGAGCGCCTGGCCCACGGCGCGGTGCTGATTGATGTGCGCGAAGCGCACGAACGGGCCGGCGGGATGGCCGAGGGCGCGCGCGGCGTGTCCAAGGGCGAACTGCAGGCCGACCCGGCCGCGCATCTGCCGCGGCACGACCAGGAGATCCTGCTGATCTGCCAGAGCGGCAAGCGCTCGGCCGATGCCGCGCAGTCCCTGCTGGAGGCCGGCTACACCCGCGTCGCTTCCGTGACGGGCGGCACCGTGGCCTGGCGCGAGCAGTCGCTGCCGCTGGTACAGCCGCTGGCCAGCGCCGCCGACCGCGACTTCTACGACCGCTACTCGCGGCACCTGCTGCTGCCGCAGGTGGGCGAGGCCGGCCAGCGCCGGCTGCAGCAGTCGCGGGTGCTGGTGCTGGGTGCCGGTGGCCTGGGCGCGCCGGCCGGCTTCTATCTGGCCGCGGCCGGGGTAGGGCACCTGCGTTTTGCCGACCACGACCGCGTGGAGCGCAGCAACCTGCACCGTCAGATCGTGCATACCGAGGCCAGCGTCGGCCAGCTCAAGGTCGATTCCGCGCGCGAGCGGCTGCTGGCGCTCAACCCGTCGATCGAGGTCGAGGCAGTGCCCGAGCGGGTCACGTCCGAGAACGTGGATCGGCTGCTGGAGGGCGTGGACGTGGTGCTGGATGGGTCGGACAACTTCCCGTTGCGCTACCTGCTCAATGACGCCTGCATCAAGCACGCCAAGCCACTGGTGTATGCCGCCATCGAGCGCTTTGACGGCCAGGTAAGCGTGTTTGACGCCGGCCGCCAGCGTGGCGTGGCGCCGTGCTACCGCTGTCTGTTTCCGGAGCCGCCGCCGCCGGAGTTCGCGCCGAACTGTTCAGAGGCCGGCGTGCTGGGGGTGCTGCCTGGCCTGGCCGGTGTGCTGCAGGCCACCGAGGTGCTGAAGCTGCTGCTGGGCATCGGTGAGCCGCTGGTCGGCCGCCTGCTGCGCTTCGATGCGCTGGGCATGCGCTTCCGCGAAACCGGCATCCGGCCGGACCCGCAGTGCCCGGTGTGCGCGCCGGGCGTGCCGTTCCCGGGGTATATCGATTACGCCGCGTTTTGCCGGGGCGGGTGAACCCGGCCGGGGATTCATCCACGCATGGCGTGGATCTACTAATGCTTCGGTAGATCCACGCCATGCGTGGATGGATGTATCGGGTTTCGGGATGATGCTGGGGGTCGCTCCCTGCATCGTTCCACCTCCAAGACAATCCGGCGCAACATGCGTGCTATTGCCGTCATCGGCATTGCTCTATTGTTGAACCCGATTCTGGATCTTGGGGAAAACACCGCATGGCGGTAGAAGCAGCGACCAGTGAGCTGGTCAAGGTCGTGGCCCTGTTGGGCGCGGCGGTGGTGATGGTGCCTTTGTTCCGCCGGGCCGGCCTGGGCTCGGTGCTGGGTTACTTCGCCGCCGGCCTGGCGATCGGACCGTTCGGGCTGGGCTGGTTCTCCGACCCGCAGGCGATCCTGCATACCGCCGAGCTCGGCGTGGTGATGTTCCTGTTCGTGATCGGCCTGGAGATGCGGCCCTCGCACCTGTGGAGCCTGCGCAAGGAAATCTTCGGGCTGGGCACGCTGCAGATCGTCACCTGTGCGGTGGTGCTGACCAGCATCGCCAAGCTGTTCGGCCTGCCGTGGCAGGTCGCCTTCATCGGCGCCACCGGCTTCGTTCTTACCTCCACCGCGGTGGTGATGCAGCTGCTGGCCGAGCGCGGCGACATCGCGCTGCCGTCGGGGCAGAAGATCGTCTCCATCCTGCTGTTCGAAGACCTGCTGATCGTGCCGTTGCTGGCGCTGGTGGCCTGGATGGGCCCGAGCGCGGGCAGTGCCGATGGCGAAGGTTCGCGCTGGTTGTCGGTGGCGATCGGCGTCGGCGCCATCTTCGGCCTGGTGCTGGTCGGCCGCTTCCTGCTCAACCCGCTGTTCCGCGTGCTGGCCGAATCGAAGGCGCGCGAAGTGATGACCGCCGCTGCGCTGCTGGTGGTGCTGGGTGCGGCGCTGCTGATGCAGCTGTCCGGCCTGTCGATGGCGATGGGCGCGTTCCTGGCCGGCGTGCTGCTGAGCGAGTCGACCTTCCGTCACCAGATCGAGGCGGATATCGAACCGTTCCGCGGCATCCTGCTCGGCCTGTTCTTCCTCAGCGTGGGCATGGCGCTGGACCTGGGCGTGGTGGCTGGCAACTGGCAGCTGATCCTCGGCCTGGTGCTGGCGTTGATGGCGGCCAAGGCGCTGTGCATCTACGTGGTGGCGCGCGTGATGGGCAGCGATCACGCGCAGGCGCTGGATCGTGGTGTGCTGATGGCGCAGGGCGGCGAGTTCGCCTTCGTGTTGTTCTCCGCCGCCGCATCGGCCGGCGTGATCGACCTGGAGATCAATGCCAACTTCACCGCCGTGGTGGTGCTGTCGATGGCGCTGACCCCGCTGGTGGTACTGGTCTACAAGCGCATCGCACCGAAGCCGACGGTGAACATGGACGGCGTGGACGAGGCCGACGGCCTGTCCGGCAGCGTGCTGCTGATCGGCTTCGGCCGCTTCGGCCAGGTTGCCAGCCAGTCGCTGCTGGCGCGCGACGTGGACGTGACCATCATCGACAACGATGTGGAGATGATCCAGAGCGCCGCGCGCTTCGGTTTCAAGATCTACTACGGCGATGGCACGCGTCTGGATGTGCTGCATGCTTCGGGCGCGGCCAACGCACGTGCGATTGCGGTGTGCGTGGACAAGGCTGAGGCCGCCGACCGCATTGTCGAGCTGGTGGCCCACGAGTTCCCGCAGGCCAAGCTGATGGTGCGCTCGTTCGACCGCGAGCATTCGCTGCGGCTGATCCACGCCGGTGTCGATTTCCAGATCCGCGAGACCTTTGAATCGGCGGTGTTGTTCGGCCAGGCCGCGCTGGTGGAGCTGGGGGCGGATGAGGACGACGCGATCGAGATTGCCGAGCAGATCCGCCGCCGCGACGCCGAGCGCTTCGAGCTGGAGATTGCAGGCGGTGGCTTGAATGCCGGCGCGCGGATGATCTACGGCAACAGCCCGCAGGGCGTACCGACGCCGACGCCGTTCACCGCGCCGAAGCGGGAGAGCAAGACGCTGAACCCGCAGGATGTGCCGGAAGAGGAAGAATAAAGCCCGGTCGTGCCGGCCGCTGGCCGGCAACCTTGGCGCACCATCCGTCGGTAGTGCCGGCCGCTGGCCGGCAATTACGGAAACGTTCCGACGTCATGAGGTTGCCGGCCAGCGGCCGGCACGACCGGCAGATACGGAAACGTTCCGACGTCATGAGGTTGCCGGCCAGCGGCCGGCACTACCGGCGGATATGGAATCATTCCGACGCCATGAGGTTGCCGGCCAGCGGCCGGCACTACCGGCAGATACGGAAACGTTCCGACGCCATGAGGTTGCCGGCCAGCGGCCGGCACTACCGGCAGATGCGGAAACGTTCCGACGTCATGAGGTTGCCGGCCAGCGGCCGGCACTACCGGTGCGCGGTGTCGACGCGCGGCGGTGGGCGAGGGGGCCTGAATCGGGGACAATAGCGTCCCCGCCGCCCCACGCCCGCTCCCGATGACCGATTCCGCCTCCCAGCTTCCTGCCCGCATCCTTGATGGCCGCCGTATCGCCGAGGACCTGCTCGACAGCCTGAAGGTGCGCGTCGACGCCCGCGTGGCCGCCGGCGGCAGCCGCCCGGGGCTGGCCGTGGTGCTGGTCGGTGGCGACCCGGCTTCGACCGTGTACGTGCGCAACAAGCGCCGTGCCGCCGAGAAGGTCGGCATCGAAGCACATGACTACGACCTGCCGGCCGGTACCACCGAAGCCGAGCTGCTCGACCTGATCGACCAGCTCAACGCCGACCCGAAGATCAACGGCATCCTGATCCAGCTGCCGCTGCCGGGCATCCCCGACGCGCGCCGGCTGATCCAGCGCATCGACCCGCGCAAGGACGTGGACGGCTTCCACCCGGAAAACGTCGGCCACCTGGCCCTGCGCGAGTTCGGCCTGCGCCCGTGCACCCCGCGCGGCATCACCACGCTGCTGGGCCACACCGACCAGCCGGTGCGCGGCCGCAACGCCACCATCGTGGGCGTGAGCAACCACGTCGGCCGCCCGATGGGTCTGGAGCTGCTGATTGCCGGCTGCACCGTGACCAGCTGCCACAAGTTCACCCCCAAGGACGTGCTGGAACAGGCCGTACGCAACGCCGACATCCTGGTGGTGGCGGTGGGCCGCCCGGGCATCGTGCCGGGCGAATGGGTGAAGCCGGGCGCGGTGGTGATCGATGTGGGTATCAACCGGCTGGATGACGGCCGGTTGGTGGGCGACGTCGGGTTTGAAGCGGCTGCCCAGCGGGCGAGCTGGATCACCCCGGTGCCGGGCGGCGTGGGCCCGATGACCGTGGCCACGCTGATGCAGAACACCCTGGAAGCCGCGGAAGCGCTGAGCTGACCTTTTGGGGTGGGTGCCGACCGTTGGTCGGCACAATGCCGGCAGGCCGATGACCCGCTCCTGGTAGGTGCCAACCTTGGTTGGCACACACCCATCGGGGCCATCGGCCCATCTGGGGTACCGGTGCCGGACGGATCGTGCCAACCAAGGTTGGCACCTACCAAAGGCAGTTCCAGGACTGGCCCGAGTGATTCTCTTAAGGTGGGTGCCGACCGTTGGTCGGCACAATGCTGGGGCAGGCCTATGACCCGCTCCTGGTAGGTGCCAACCTTGGTTGGCACATCCGTCAGGGCCATTGGCCCATCTGGGGTTCAGGTGCCGGACGGGCCGTGCCAACCAAGGTTGGCACCTACCAAGGGCGGTTCCGAGGCGGTTCCATGTCCATGGCGGTTCGGTGGGTATCAACCAAGGTTGGCACCCACCCAGCCCCCTGAACCAATCGCTGCCCACGCGACACTGCGTCGCATCTACCCCCTGCCACAGGGCGCGAAAAAGGGGTAAAATGTCGCGCTTCCCCACATCTCGGGTATGCCGATGCTGCGCATCCAGGCTGAAGCACTCACTTACGACGACGTCTCGCTCGTCCCCGCCCATTCGACCATCCTGCCCAAGGACGTCAACCTCGAAACGCGGTTGACTCGCGACCTGAAGCTCAAGCTTCCGATCCTGTCCGCAGCCATGGATACCGTCACCGAAGCCCGCCTGGCCATCGCCATGGCACAGCTCGGCGGCATGGGCATCATCCACAAGAATCTCAGCCTGGAACAGCAGGCCGCGGAAGTGGCCAAGGTCAAGAAGTTCGAGGCCGGTGTCATCCGCGACCCGATCACCGTCGGCCCGGAAACCACCATCCGCGACGTGCTGGCCCTGACCCAGGCGCACAACATCTCCGGCGTGCCGGTGGTGGGCAGCGACGGCCTGCTGGCCGGCATCGTGACCCACCGCGATATGCGCTTCGAGACCGAGCTGGACGATCCGGTCCGCCACATCATGACCAAGAAGGATCGCCTGATCACGGTCAAGGAAGGCGCGGCCTCTGACGAAGTGCTGCAGCTGCTGCACCGCAATCGCATCGAAAAGGTGCTGGTGGTCAATGATTCGTTCGAACTGCGTGGCCTGATCACCGTCAAGGACATCCAGAAGAACACCGACTTCCCGAACGCTGCCAAGGATCTGTCGACCCGTCTGCTGGTCGGCGCGGCCGTCGGCGTGGGTGGCGATACCGATCGCCGCGTGGAAGCGCTGGTCGCCGCCGGCGTGGACGTGATCGTGGTCGATACCGCGCATGGCCACTCGCAGGGCGTGCTGGACCGCGTCAGCTGGGTCAAGAAGAACTTCCCGCAGGTGCAGGTCATCGGTGGCAACATCTGCACCGGCGAAGCCGCACTGGCGCTGCTGGACAGCGGCGCGGACGCAGTGAAGGTGGGCATCGGCCCGGGCTCGATCTGCAC
The DNA here is from genome assembly GCF_032911605.1 of Stenotrophomonas mexicanensis. NCBI lineage: Bacteria > Pseudomonadati > Pseudomonadota > Gammaproteobacteria > Lysobacterales > Lysobacteraceae > Stenotrophomonas > Stenotrophomonas mexicanensis. The sequence goes on along the minus strand of NZ_JAWJTG010000007.1, from coordinate 106,533 downwards.
CACCCGCGTCGTCGCCGGTGTCGGCGTGCCGCAGGTCACCGCCATTGACCTGGTGGCCGAAGCGCTGCAGGACCGCATCCCGCTGATCGCCGACGGTGGCATCCGCTACTCGGGCGACATCGGCAAGGCGCTGGCCGCCGGTGCCTCGACCATCATGGTCGGTGGCCTGCTGGCCGGTACCGAGGAATCGCCGGGCGAGACCGAGCTGTACCAGGGCCGTTCGTACAAGAGCTACCGCGGCATGGGTTCGCTGGCTGCCATGGAGAAGGGGTCGAAGGACCGCTACTTCCAGGACGCTGCCACCGCCGACAAGCTGGTGCCGGAAGGCATCGAAGGCCGCGTGCCGTACCGCGGCCCGGTGGGCGGCATCATCCACCAGCTGATGGGCGGCCTGCGCGCCACCATGGGCTACGTGGGCTGCGCCACCATCGAAGACATGCGCAGCAAGCCCAAGTTCGTGAAGATCAGCGGCGCCGGCCAGCGTGAGAGCCACGTCCACGACGTGACGATCACCAAAGAGCCGCCGAACTACCGCGCCTGATGCGCTTGCGAACTGCTCTTGCGATTACGGGCAGCCTGCTGATGGCAGGCTGTTCGTTGTCCGAACCGCCGCCGCGCTCCGGGTCTCCGGGCGCGGCGGTTTCGCAATTGCAGGACGTGCAGGCGTGCCAGAACGCGTTCTCGCTGCCGAAGGGCTGGCAGGTGCAGGCCGCCGGCGATCAGCGCTGGCTACTGAAAGGCACTGGCGAGCGCCCGCTGCAGGTCACCCTGCAATGCATTACCGAGCTGCTGCACGGGCCGGATGATCCGGTGCTGACACCGGTACTGGGCGCGCTGGAGCCCGCACGGATGAGTGTGCGCTGGGCATCCTGGGGTGCTGCGGATTCGGGCGTCTCGATGGCGGCGCTGCAACGGCGCATCGTGCCCGGCACCGAAGTGCAGGAAATCGCCGAGCTGCCGCGCGCTGACCGCTCCCACCCGAACGCACCGCACGGCCTGCTGATGCTGCGCTGGGACGAGGAAGACACCTCACATATTCAACAACGCGAGGCGTTCATCGCCACGCTGACGCAGAGCCTTGAAGCGCCGGGCGCTGCGAAAAACACCACTGGAACGGCACCATGACCAACATCCATAACGACAAGATCCTCATCCTCGATTTCGGCGCGCAGTACACGCAGCTGATCGCCCGCCGCATCCGCGAGCTGGGCGTCTACTGCGAAATCTGGGCCTGGGACCACAACCCGGCCGAGATCGCGGCGTTCGGTGCCAAGGGCATCATCCTGTCCGGTGGCCCGGAATCGACCACGCTGCCGGGCGCCCCGGCCGCGCCGCAGGAAGTGTTCGACAGCGGCCTGCCGATCTTCGGCATCTGCTACGGCATGCAGACCCTGGCCGCGCAGCTGGGCGGTGCCACCGAAGCGGCGGATCAGCGCGAATTCGGCCACGCCGAAGTGAACGTGATCAACCCGGATGCGCTGTTCAAGGGCCTGAGCGACCACGGCGGCGAGCCGAAGCTGAATGTCTGGATGAGCCACGGCGACCACGTCTCCGTTGCGCCGCCGGGCTTCACCATCACCGCCACCACCGACCGCATTCCGGTGGCGGCCATGGCCAACGAAGAAAAGCGCTGGTACGGCGTGCAGTTCCACCCGGAAGTGACCCACACCCTGCAGGGCCAGGCGCTGCTGCGCCGCTTCGTGGTGGATGTGTGCGGCTGCCAGACCCTGTGGACCGCCGCCAACATCATCGACGACCAGATCGCTCGCGTGCGCGAGCAGGTGGGCGATGACGAAGTGATTCTCGGCCTGTCCGGTGGCGTTGATTCGTCCGTGGTGGCCGCGCTGCTGCACAAGGCCATCGGCGAGAAGCTGACCTGCGTGTTCGTGGATACCGGCCTGCTGCGCTGGCAGGAAGGCGACCAGGTGATGGCGATGTTTGCCGAGCACATGGGCGTAAAGGTGGTGCGCGTGAACGCCGCCGACCGATACTTCGCCGCGCTGGAAGGCGTGAGTGACCCGGAAGCCAAGCGCAAGATCATCGGCAACCTGTTCGTTGAGATCTTCGACGAAGAGTCGAACAAGCTGAGCAACGCCAAGTGGCTGGCGCAGGGCACCATCTACCCGGACGTGATCGAGTCGGCCGGCAGCAAGACCGGCAAGGCGCATGTGATCAAGAGCCACCACAACGTGGGCGGCCTGCCGGAGCACATGAAGCTGGGCCTGGTGGAGCCGCTGCGTGAGCTGTTCAAGGACGAAGTGCGCCGCCTGGGCGTCGAGCTCGGCCTGCCGCGCACCATGGTCTACCGCCATCCGTTCCCGGGCCCGGGCCTGGGCGTGCGCATTCTGGGTGAAGTGAAGCGCGAATACGCCGAACTGCTGGCCAAGGCCGATGCCATCTTCATTGATGAGCTGCGCAAGGCGGATCTGTATGACAAGACCAGCCAGGCATTTGCCGTGTTCCTGCCGGTGAAGTCGGTGGGCGTGGTGGGTGATGCGCGCGCTTACGAGTGGGTGATTGCGCTAAGGGCGGTGGAGACGATTGACTTCATGACCGCGCATTGGGCGCATCTGCCGTATGAGTTCCTGGGGACGGTGAGCAACCGGATCATCAATGAGTTGCGGGGGGTGTCGCGGGTGGTTTATGACATCTCGGGGAAGCCGCCGGCTACTATTGAGTGGGAATGAGTTGAGAGAATGAGGGCGCCGAGAGGCGCCCTTGTTGATTGCGGGAGTTGTCTCTGGTGGAATGTGAAAGTCGCAGCGTCCGAGGATGCGAACGGCCGTCTTCCTCTGGAAGGCATGAAGCTGGCTGGAAAATCTAGAAAACCAGTCGAGAGCGAATTTCTGGGTAACAGGGGGAAGGGAATGAATTCTGAAGTTAAAGAAATTCTGGAGGCTTCGGCTGCTGTTGCCACCATTCTAGGGAGTGTGGGTGGGGCATTGCTATTCGTTATTAAGCGGAGACGAAGAAAAGACTCTGAAAAAAAAGAAGAGGAGAGTGGGGCTTGCGTTCCCGAGTCGGGCAAGGGGCAATCGCAGGTAGTTTCAAATGGGGCTGTGGCTATCCAAGCAGGCGGCAGCGTGATGGTGAATGGAGGAATTGGCTCGCGAGTGCAGGGAGGCAAAGATGACGCAATGTGAACAAAGCCAGGCTGTGAAAAATGGTGGTACTGCCCTTCAGGCGGGAGGAGACATCCACTTGCAGCAAGGGCTTTCATACCAAGATGTCCGACAGGTGGCGCAGGATTTGTTTGACGCAAATTTTTTCAGACTATCCGTTGTGGCTCGGGAAGAGGCGGCAAGCCGAGCGGAGTACATTACGGAGAAGTTTCTTAGGAAGTTGAGTGAAGAAAATCCGAATGGTTTTTCTAAAGCAAACGATCCTGGTTTTCAAAGTGCCTTGTATACAGTTCAAAGGGAACATGCCAAGGCGGGGGATGAAGATCTGGGTGATCTTCTTGTCGATCTCTTGGTAGATCGTTCAAAGCAGGATCAGAGGGATCTGATTCAATTGGTTCTGGATGAATCGTTGGCTACTGCACCAAAACTGACGAACGGACAGCTGAGCGTTCTGGCGATCACATTTGTTCTAAAGTACACCGTTAACAATCGTGTGGTGTCTGAGGAGTCGCTTGGAGACTATCTGGATAGGTACATAATTCCATTTGGTGATTCGCTCGCAGTCAGTGAGTCTTCATTTGCGCATCTTGATTTTGCTGGTTGTGGATCTACTTCCGTGCTGGTGGATATTTCGATTGAAGGAATTCTTCTTAATACCTATCCTGCACTTTTCTCTAAAGGGGTTACGTCCGAGGAGATATTGAGTGCGGGATTTTCCACGGTCGATGGACGAATCTTTTCCGAATGTTTGAATGATAGCTCAAGGTTTCAGGTGAGTGTAATTCGGGATTCTGAGGTTGAGTTAGTGCTGTCCAAGAGGGGGGTCGATGCTGGCGATATTGATCTTGCTAAAGCCATTTATTCTAGGAATATGATGTCGGAAGAGGAGGTTGCTAGGAAAATTCTGAAGCTTCGTCCGGCCATGGGAGATATTTCTAGGAAGTGGTCGGATTCTGGAATGAAGTCTCTTTCTTTGACTAGCGTTGGAAAAGCAATCGGGCACGCAAACGTGAAGAGGCTCGTGGGTGAATTTGGGGCGCTCAGCATCTGGATATCCTGAGGCTGATGGAACCGGAAGACGCGTGTTTACTGATCCGCCCACTTATTGCCTAGGCCTTAATTTCCCCAAAGCAGAACCCGGCGGCCGAAGATGGTACAGGGTGAGATCAAGCGCCGGGCCTTCGGACGGAGATTTGCACTTGTCCTTGAGATCATCGGGCTGACGACAATAGTAGCTGCTGATAGTGTCCAGTTCTACCTGATCCCGGCGGAAATCGAAAACTGGGGCTAGGGCGGCTGGTATTGTATGAAGAGCGCCTTACAGGCACGCAACAGCCTACGGTGAGGCCGAGGTGGAGATCCGCCAGAAGAGCTTGCGTCCCCTCTGCAAAGCTGTAACTTATTTTCTTGGTCAAGTTGCACATGAGGGATAGTGGGCAGTTCAGCCTGGCCAAGTTTCACCAATGGTTCGACGTTGCCTGTCACACGACATAGTGGCTTGCGCCCACACTCCCAGCGAACGAGAGTGTCTTACGGATAATGAGTCACTCAGGCCGAACCTCCCGACAAGCCCACTCAATCAACCCCCGACAAGCCAGAAACAACCCATCCACAACCCCCTCATCCAAATGCCGCTCCGGGTCCGCTGCCACCCGGCAGCGGTCTGCCGCGTGTAGCAGCTCCAGCACCGTCAGTGCGCCAACCATCGCGCGCTCACTTCTAGCCAGGCTCACGCGACGCCCGGGTGACACATCGGTTTCTGGCCAGGGATGCCCATCTGCACCCTCGCAGCCGCGCATGCGCTTGAGGATGCCGAGCAGGGAGTTCAGGTCGGGTAGGGGAGTGTCGTCGTTGATGGGTTCAACAACGGTGTACGAAGAGAAGGTGTCGGATTCATTCATGGCGTCGGCTTCCGTAGCTGTGCTTAACAGCGCCACCGCGAAGAGGTGGCGGACGATGCGTGGCTGCAAACCGGTTGATGCAGCGCTATTGGCCGGTGAGTCCGAAGACTCCCACGCACCGCCCGCCAGAAAGGCCGACGGATTGCCCGCCGGCACCGGTTAAGGACGGTGCCGACGGGCAAGCGTAAACAACTTGCGCGTGCATCAAACGGGTTTGCAGACCCGGAGCCACCCGTTGTCGGTGGCACGTCATGGTGTTTACGCCGTCGCTTCGAATGCCAATAGAAATTCGCGAAGGAATCGTTGAATCCGAGAGCGAAGATCTATTGTTGCACGCACCATTCGTGCAGCACGCGACGCCAGCAGACGCATTCGCGCAGCTGCTCTGCTGATAGCGAATCAAAGTGGCGCAATCACCCATGCCACAAGCGAATAGCGCGACAGCCTTCTTTGCAACAGTTCTTAGCCCGCCTCGCCAAGCAACGGCGCGCGATCAGCCGCATAGCCCGAAAAGCGGTTCAAACCCGACACCGTTAACAAGCCCCCGGCTTCAACCGACACCATCCTCAGCCGCATTCCCCACCAGCAACTCAATCATCGCCCGCGCCGCCGCCGACTGCCGCCGATGCGGCGCATAGATCACCGAGAACGGCCTCGACCGCCCGCGCAGCTGCGGCAGCACTTCCACCAACTGCCCACGCTGCAACCGTTCGCGCACGATGAACTCATAGCTTTGGCAGATGCCGATGCCCTGTTCGGCCAGCGACACCACGCCCAGCACATCGTCGGAGGTCTCGATGGACGAGCGCGGCAGCCAGTCCACGTCTTGCCCGTCGTCGCGGAAGATCCACGGCGCCAGCCGCCCGGTGCGCGGCATCACGAACGGCAGGCACAGGTGCTGCTGCAGGTCGTCCAGCGTCTGCGGCGTGCCGCGGCGCTGCAGGTAGTCCGGCGAAGCCACCAGCAGCAGCGGCGCGTCTTCCAGCTTTCGCCCCACCAGCCCGCTGTCCGGCAGCTGGCCCAGGCGGATGGCCAGGTCGAAGCCTTCGGCCACCAGGTCTACGTTGCGGTTGGTGATGTTCAGTTCCACCTGCACCTGCGGGTATTGCTGCGCAAAGCGCGCCAGCACGGGCGGCAGCCGGTAGTGGCCATAGGTGGTGGGCACGCTCAGGCGCACGCGGCCGGCCAGCGCTCCGTCCTGGGCCAGTACGTCGCGCTCGGCGTCGTCCAGCAGGCCGAAGGCGGTGCGCACCTGTTCCAGATAGAGCCGCCCGGCGTCGGTCAGGCCTACGCGGCGGGTGGTCCGCTGCAGCAGCTGCCGGCCCAGCCGCGCTTCCAGGCGAGTGACCGCGCGGCTCAGGACCGAGGGCGTGGTGGACAGCGCCACCGCGCCGGCCGTGAACGAGCCGTGCTCGACCACCGCCAGGAACACCTCCACATCGCCCAGGTAGTCGAACTTGCGGCTCATTTGGCTCTCCGGGGAACAGATGTTTTGCGACGGGGCCAATTTATCGCCGCTGGAGCGATGAATAAAGTGTCGGCCATTCCCCGATAGGAGTTCCCCATGAACCTGATGACCCGGCTGGCCGCTGCGCTGGCCCTGACCCTGGCCGCCAGCGGCGCGCAGGCCGCCAACGTGCTGGTGGTGTTGTCCGACGAAAACCACCTGGACCTGAAGGACGGCAAGTTGCTGTCCACCGGCTTCTATCTCAACGAGCTGATGCAGCCGGTCAAGCTGCTGCTGGACGCGGGCCATGAGGTGACCTTCGCTACGCCGCAGGGGCGGGCGCCGACGGTGGATGCGTCGTCGGTGACGGCGGCGTACTTTGGCAACGATACCGCGCAGCTGACGTTGCACAAGGAGCTGCTGGAGAAGCTGGCGCTGACTTCGCCGACGGCCTCGCCGGTGGTCAGCCTGGCGCGCATCGAGCAGCAGGGCTACGCGGGTTTCGATGCGGTCTACATCCCCGGTGGCCACGCGCCGATGCAGGACCTGCTGAAGAGCCCGGCGCTGGGCCGGCTGCTGGCCGACTTCCATCAGCGCAACAAGACCATCGCGCTGGTCTGCCACGGGCCGATCGCGCTGCTGTCCACGCTGCCGGATGCCGGTGGTTTTGTGGCGAAGCTGGAAGCGGGGGCGACGCCGGCCACGCCGAAGTGGATCTACAGCGGCTACCAGATGACGGTGATCAGCAACCAGGAAGAAGAGCAGGCCAAGCCGCTGCTGGGTGGCGGCGAGATGAAGTTCTACCCGCAGACTGCGTTGCAGCGGGCGGGTGCGACGTTCAGCAGCAATGCCACGCCGTGGACGGGGCATGTGGTGGTGGACCGCGAGCTGATTACCGGGCAGAACCCGGCTTCGGCGTTGGAGGTGGGGCGGCGGTTGGTGGAGCGGTTGAAGTAGGGCGGGCTCTGCATCGCATGCGGTGCCGTGGCACCATGGCGGACTGGCTTCGTCCTTCCGGGCGGGGCCGTTTTCCCAGGGAAGCCCTCGAACACGACATGCGAACGTCCTTCTTCATTCTCTCCGCCCTGTGCCTTGGCCTGTTGTCTGGCTGTGCCAGTGGCCCGGAGGAGCACGCCTCAAGCCGCGAGATCACGGGTGCGTTCGTGGCCGACGACGGCCAGTTGTATCTGCTGCCGCGCTTTGAAGAGCCCATGCGTTTCAATGCCGCGCCGTTCCGCGAGTACCGCGCGCTGATGGACAGCCCACTGCGCGAGGCGGTGGCCTGCGCGCAGATGTACTTCCATGAGGACTGGCGCGACCCGGCCAACAAGGCCAAGGTGCACGGCAGCTATGCGCTGCTGCTGCGGCCGGAGCAGGTGACGCCGGAACAGGCCGCGCAGTTCAAGCTGGAGCGGATTGAAGTGCTACCGCGCGAGGCGAAGTATGTGGATGAGCGGGCGCGCTACTACCTGCCGCAGGATCGGAGCCGCTACGCGCTGGCGTTTGACCGTGCCTGCAATCTTTCAAAGAAGGGCGGCAGCTATTACAGCGCGCTGTTCGAGGACGACGGCGAGCGGGTGAAGTTGCCGGATGCTGCTGCGTTGGCGGAGAAGGGGAGCCTGGCGCAGCCGATCAGTGCACGGGCGCAGCGGATCCTGCCGGAGCGGGAGGACAAGCCGGGTGTTGGGACGGCGGCTGGGAAGGTGCTGGGGGCGGCGTTGATCCCTGTAGCGGTTCCGGTGTTTGTGTTGAGCCTGCCGTTCCTGGGGCCGGATCATTGGAAGTAATGGGGCGCGCCAGGTGAGCCTATGATGTCACCAGGCACGTTCATCGCATGCATGCCAATGCTGGCACCAGCCCTTGAACAGAACAGGCTCAGCGCAGCGGGACAAGAAGCTCGGCGATCAGCCCTCCATCCTCGCCAGGCTTCATGTCCAGCCGTCCTCCGAAGCGTTCGACGATGGCCAGGACAATGGAAATGCCCAGTCCTGCGCCATCGCTGTGCTGCCGCCCCTGATCGCCGCGCCAGAAGCGTTGCCCGATCTGCTTGGCGTGCTCGGCGCTCAAGCCAGGGCCACGATCGGCTACCTGTAGCCGGCAGAAGCCAGCGGTGCCATTGAAATCCACCCGCAGTTCGACGCTGCTGCCCTGTGGTGAGTATCGCAGGGCGTTGTCCACCAGATTGCGGAGTGCAACTTCCAGCATCGACCGTGGAATGGCGCTGCCTGCATCGATCCCCTTGGATTGGATGGTCAGTCGCGTACGGGAGTCACCTGCAGCATTGCTGGCGACGCCGTTGACCACGTCCATGACCGAAGCGCATTCGTCTCCCTCGCTGGTGGATGCCTCCGTGCGCACCAGCGTCATCATCTGATCCAGTGTTCGCCGCAGGCGCTTCACGCCTTCCTCTGCACTGGCGAGCGAGCTCACTACGTCTTCGCCATCGCTTATCTGGGCGACCTGCAGATGCGTGTCGATCACTGTCAACGGTGTTCGCAGTTCGTGCGCTACTGCGTCGGTGAATGCCCGCTGGCTGGACAGCGTCCGGGCCAGGCGTCTGAGAAGCCCATTCATGGCACCCAGAACCGGATGCAACTCAGAGGGGGCAGGGCTCAACGAGATTGGTGAAGTGTCGTCCGCGTGCTTGGCACGCAGTTGCTGGGACAGCGTCTTCAGCGGGGCCAGACCCCGTCCAATGCCAATCCAGAGCGCCGCAAGGCCACCCAGAAGCGCAACGAGGAACGGCAGGCCGGCGGCAGCGAGCAGTTCATTGATCAGCGTGTCGCGTTGTTCGATGCGGTCTGCTGTCGTGATCTGATAGCCATTGGTGCGAAGCACATAGACCCTCCACTTCTGTCCCATGACATCTCGTGTGCTGAAGCCTGCCGGCAACGACTCGAACTCCGAATGGGGCCCGTTGGCCGTTCGAGCCAGAACGTCTCCGCGCAGGGGCCGTATATCGCATGCGATGCCGTCCTTGCCGATGAGGCGGACGGACTCGCTGAAATCCGATGTTGCCGAGCTTGGCGCCAGCGGTGCCTGCTCCAGAAGGCCCGCGACCATGCGCGCTGACATGGCCAGCCGCCCATCGAGGGTTCGATCAAGGTTCGAGTGAACACCACGCATCATCAGGGTGGCAGCGGTTGCCCACAGCAGAAGCAGCGAAAGACCGGTAATCAGTACTGCTCGAAGGCGCAGGCTCATGGTGTGGGTCTCCATCCCAGGCGATAGCCAAGACCACGTGCCGTCTCGATTGCAGTGGCTCCCAACTTTCGGCGGATGTTGTGGATATGCACGTTGAGGGCGTTGCTGCTGCCGTCTTCGTTCAAGCCATACAGGCGCTCATTCAGAAGGTTGGCCGAAACCCAGCGCCCATCGGTGCTGGCCAGGTGTGCCAGAAGATCGATCTCTCGACGGGACAGCGTGACTGACGCTTCATTGAACCAGGCCAAACCACTCTCCGGTTCCAGGCGCAGGGGGCCGGCCATGATGACCTGCGCAGCGCGGCCCTGGGTCCGCCTGACCAGGGCATGCAGCCTGGCTGCAAGCTCGCGAAGATCGAATGGCTTGATCATGTAGTCGTCTGCACCGGCATGCAGGCCTTTCAGCTTGTGGTCGATCGCATCGCGCGCGGTGAGGATCAGAACCGGAAGCTGGGGCTCGAAGACGCGGATGCTGGCGAGAAGGTCCATTCCGTCACGATCGGGAAGACCAAGATCAAGCACCAGCGCATGAAAGGTGTCTTCCCTGTGGCTGGCTTCTGCGTCCTGGGCCGTGGTGACATGGTGAACGGCGATGCCGTGCTTGCGCAGGCCGGCCACGATGCCGTTGCCAATCAGCTGATCATCTTCCACCAGCAACACGCGCATGTCCGCCTCAGCATTTCACGATCAGGAGGGCATGTTAGGCCAGAAAAGAGCGCGATGTCAGTGAAAAAGCGTGCATCCACAGCGCTTTAGTCTCACTTAATCGGACAGGGGCATCCTTCAGCCGAGTTTGCCTGGAGGGTTCTGATTTGACTTTGTATTGGCGCGTATTGTTGGCCTTTCTGCTGTGCTGGGGCGTGATCGGCAGCGCGGCGGCGAGTGCTTTTCTTCCTTCCTGGGGCAACAGCAATCCGGAGTTTCTTGAAGCCGCCGACGTGTTCAGGCTGGACGCGGTTCAAGAGCAGGGCCCCAGGATGTCGGCAGCCGGGCATGTTGCCGACGGCTACTACGTCTACCGCCACTCGATCAGGTTGGTCGACGCGCGCGGGAGTTGGATCGACCTGGATCTTCCCGCCGGCCAACCGAAGCATGATGAGTTCTTCGGCGATACGCAGATCTATACGGGAAGTGACCTTCGCCTGCGTTGGCCCACGACGGCCCCTGGCCCACTGACGTTGCATTGGCAAGGCTGCGCGGACGGTGGTATCTGCTATCCGCCACAGAAAATGCAGGTAACACTGCCGATAGTGCGGGACGCGCCAGCACCGCCCGCAGCAGGCGCACGTGCTCCTTCCCCGGTGGCTGCTTCCGTTGATCGTCCTGCATTGCCCGCAATCGATGATGCGGCGACTTCGCCGCAGGCGGGCGCAGCAGAGGCACCAGCCGTGCCGAAACCGGCTCCTGAAACGTCTGATGCCGGTGTCGCAGTAGAAATGGCGGAGGATCAGGCGGCGGCCGAGAAGCTCTCGACGCTGGGGCCGGTCACCGGGGTGCTGCTCTTCTTTGGTTTCGGCCTGCTGTTGGCGTTCACGCCCTGCACGTTGCCGATGATCCCCATCGTATCCACGCTGGTTGTCGGCAACCAGGCGGGTCCGCGACGCGCGTTCCTGCTGTCCTTGACGTATGTGCTGGCGATGGCGGGAACCTATGCGGCCGTCGGTGTTGCCGCCGGGTTGGCAGGGGCCAATCTGCAGGCGATGTTGCAGTCGCCGTGGTTGCTTGGGGCCTTTGCCGCGCTGTTCCTCATCCTGGCAAGTTCGCTGTTTGGCCTGTTCGAGCTGCGCCTGCCTTCGGCCCTGGTCAACCGCATCGGCGCTTCCGGCCAGGAGCGTGCCGGCGGGCGCGTTGCAGGTGCTGCTGCACTGGGCTTCCTCTCGGCATTGCTGGTCGGGCCGTGCATGACCGCGCCATTGGCGGGCGCGCTGCTCTACATCGGCCAGACCGGCAGCGCGCTGTACGGTGGGCTTGCGTTGTTCGCCCTCGGGCTTGGAATGGGTTTGCCTCTACTGGCCATCGCCGTGTTCGGGGCACGCGTTCTTCCGCGGCCCGGTGCATGGATGGAGACCGTGCGAGTGGTCTTCGGCTACGTCATGGTTGGCATGGCAGTGATGATGTTGTCCCGGTTCCTGTCCGGCACGATGGGGCTGTTGCTCTGGGGCATGTGGATACTCTCGATCGCGATTGGACTGATCGCGTGGGGCCAGGCCGTGGCAGCGAGGCGTCGCCTGGCGTGGGCGCTGCGATCCGTTGCGGCCTTTGCGGGCCTGTGGTCTGTGCTGATGCTTGTGGGTGCAGCCGCCGGTGGGGAATCCAGCTTGCAGCCGCTGGCACATCTGCGAACAGCGGCAAGCACTCCCGGCACCGCCAGTGTGGCCTATGTGCAGGCCAAGTCCATTGAGGACGTGGATGTTCGAATCGCCGAGGCCGGTGCACGCGGTCAATGGACACTGATCGACTTCTATGCCGACTGGTGCGTCAGTTGCCACGTGATCGAGCGCGAGGTATTCGAGCATCCTGATGTCTCTTCTCGCCTGGCCGGCATGCAGGTCGTGCGCCCGGATGTGACGCGTAACGATGAGCAGGACCAGGCCTTGCTGAAGCGATGGCAGGTGCAAGGGCCTCCCACGATCATCCTGGTGGGGCCGGATGGACGGGAGCGCAGGGCGCAGCGCGTTGTCGGTGAAGTCGATGCGGATGATTTCATGGCTCGCCTCGATCGGGCGGGAGCACCATGATCAGCATCGGGCCGTTCTCCATCGACATGGTGATCTTCGTGCTTTCTGCGCTGCTGGCCTGGTCGGTGGCACGGATGTGGGCACGCCGACTGCCCGATTCGCCCCACAAAGCGGCTGGCAGCCTGTTGTTCGATGCTCTGCTCGTGGGGCTGCTGGTTGCGCGGCTGGCGTACATCGCGAGGTGGTGGAAGGAATACACGCAGGCGCCTTGGTCGATGATTGCGATCGGTGACGGTGGATTTTCCTGGTGGATCGGCACGCTCGGCGCGCTGTTGTTTATCGCCTGGCGCACGCGATCGGCACGAGCACTGCGGGTACCTGTTTCTGCGGGTGTGCTGGCCGGTGTTCTTGCCTGGGCGGCGGCCGGTGGCGTCTTCGCACTGCTGCAGCGCTCGGCACCGCCCTTACCGAGCGACCCGTTGGTGATGCTCGATGACCGTCCGGTGAGCTTGGACGCGTATGTGGGCCGGCCTGTCGTCGTCAATTTGTGGGCGACATGGTGTCCTCCGTGCCGTCGTGAAATGCCGGTGCTGGAGCAGGCGCAATCGCTCTATCCGGAAACTGCATTCGTCATGGTCAATCAGGGCGAGCGAGCGACGGTCATCCAGAGTTTCCTCGAACGTGAGGGGTTGAACCTGGACCATGTTCTGCGTGACCCGGCATCGGACACGATGCGCGTGATGGGCGCGCGCGGCCTGCCTACCACTCTCTTCTTCGACAGCGAGGGGCGCCTGGTGGATACGCACATGGGCGAAATGACGATGGCCAGTCTCAAGAACACGCTCATGCGCAGATTTGCGCAGAAATCTCCAAACACCATAAATCGGGAGTAACAGCACCATGTTTGCAAATCCTTCGAGCCGTCGTGCATCCCTCGGAGTGTGTCTTCTGTTGACGGCGGGTTGCAGCCAGGCGGGGACCGCCGACGAATCACCGGCCATCGCCGCGCTGAAAGGCCAGGGGCTTTCCATCGTGAAGGAATTTGATGCAGGGACGGAGGTGCGTGCCTTCGCTGCGGTCGCGGGCGATCAGCCAGTCGCGGCCTACCTCACCAAGGATGGCAATGTCATCGTTGGCACACGGTTGGATACCAAGGGCAACCGCATCGATGATCCCACCCTGCAGGAGCTGGTGGCCAAACCAATGGCGGAACGTACCTGGGCGCAGTTGGAGTCCTCCACCTGGGTGCTTGACGGAAAAGCTGACGCGCCGCGGGTGATTTATACCTTCAGCGATCCCAACTGTCCCTACTGTCATCGCTTCTGGGATGCGGCGCGGCCGTGGGTGGACGCCGGCAAGGTCCAGCTTCGGCACATCTTGGTTGGGATCATCAGCGAAGACAGCCCCAACAAGGCAGCAGCGATCCTTGGCGCTCCCAACCGCTCTGCCGCACTGCTGGAGAACGAGCACACGTTCGAGCGAGGCGGCATTACACCGGCCAAAAGCATTCCCGCCGACGTAAGCAAGACCCTGGAAGATCATCAGATGCTCATGCTGACGCTGGGGTTCCGCGGAACGCCTGGCATTGTTATCCGCGATGGTCAAGGTGTTCTCAAGAAGTACAACGGAATGCCGCAGCAGGGGGCGCTTTCCGAGGTGCTAGGGCCGCGCTGATTCGCAGCGCACTGTCGACAGCGGCTTGATCGGCACTTATCGACAGGCCATGGGTTCTGCATAGGCCTTGGCTCGGCGGAGGTCCGAGCCGGGCCAGACCGTGCATGGCGTAGATCTACTGACACCTCGGTTTGCCAACTGCTACACAGCTGAGCTGCCATTGCTGCCAAGCCTTGGCATCGATGCCGGCCTTCATCGCAATGCCTTGCAGCTCCTCCCAGTTCCTCGGCGAAGGCGCGGCCAGCAGCCCGCGCATGAAGGCCTGCATCTTTACTTCGCCAACCTGTTTTTCCAGCGAGATCAGCAACAAGGGGCCGTAGCCATAGCGGTACAGTTCGCCCAAGTCCGAGTTGCCGTCGATGGCATCGAACGCGGGCAGCGGCTTCTCCTGCTTATCGACGGCCGATTGCAGTCGCGCAATGTAGCGATCCGCCGCGGCATCGCCACTGATCTCGCGCAGCGCCTTGATCGACAGGAATTCCGCGCTGGATTCCAGCAGCACCCAGAAGTAGGGGCCCTGCGGACGGTTCAGCGTGCCGAAGTAGTAGTGGCCCATTTCGTGTGCGATGTACTGCACACGCCGCTCGGCGTTCTCGCCACCGGCCAGCAATGAATCGGCCACGTTGCCGATGCTGCCGCTCATGGCGATGGTCGGCCAGGTGGCAAAGCCCCATTCGCTGCCCTCGCGGTCACGCTCGATCTGGTTGAGCGTGACCATGCGCAGGAAGGTGGGGCGGTCGGCCAGCGGCACGCCCATGTAGCGGCTGTGCACGTCGGCTATCTTCTGCACCGTGCTGGACAGTGCATCGACCTTGGCCGGGGGCAGGGTCTCATTGAGGATCGTGACCTGCGCGGTGCGGGTGATCGGGCCGCTGCCGCCGAACAGCAGGATCGGCCGTGCGTTGTCGCTGCGGAAGTGGCCCTGTGCGCCTTCGATGGCCTGGCTGCCGTTGAGATACAGGAACCGGCAGCCGGCGCAGTCCACCTGCAGGTCGTAGCGGCTTTCGCTGCTGCGCACGCGGGCCCTGGGATCGAACGCCTGCGGCAGCCATGCGGACTGTTCGGTGAAGCGGGCGCTGTCGCCGTTGAAGGCCATCAGGCCTTTGAAGTCGGTCGGGGCATCGTGCCGGGCGTAGACCGGGAAGGCGCCCACGTACTGCACGCAGAGCGTGGCGGGTGGCTTGGCCACGGTGTACACGCGTGCTTCGCCATCCACGCCGGGGTCGTACCAGCCTTCGAAGTCCAGCGGCGCGCCATCGCCATCGGTGACCCGTGCGACATTCAGGCCGGCGTTGAGCACGAAGGTGCCGAGCGAATCGGCAGGTCGGTTGGATACGCAGACGTTGCCTTCGACGCGGCCACTGGCAATGTCCAGCCGCACGCTGCCGGTGGTGAGTGGCGTGGCGTCCTCAGCAGGCGGCGCGGCCTGGCTGGTGGCGGGGGCGAGCAGCGCGATCAGGGCGGCGGGCAGCAGGGTGTTGCAGGGGTTCATCGGGCCATCCATGGGTGGATTGCGCTGACTATAGGGGTAATGTGAAAGTCTGCCGAGAGGGCAGCATCCACGCACGGCGTGGATCTACTGATCCGCGCGTGGAGTGGATCCAGAGGACTACACTGGCTGCCTGTGCCCGATGGAAGCTCGCCCATGTTCAGTGGAAAGGTCGCGGTGGTTACCGGCTCCACCAGCGGTATCGGTCTTGGCATTGCGACCGCGCTGGCGCGGCAGGGTGCCGATATCGTGCTGAATGGCTTTGGCGATGCGGCAGAGATCGAACATATCCGTTCCAACCTGGAAGCCGAGTTCGGCGTGCGGGTGGTGCATGACGGCGCCGATCTGTCCCGTGGTGAGGCGGTGCGCGGAATGATCGACAACGCCGTTGCGAAGATGGGGCGCATCGACATCCTGGTGAACAATGCCGGCATCCAGTACACCGCGTCGATCGAGGAATTCCCCATAGAGAAGTGGGATGCGATCATCGCGCTGAATTTGTCGGCGGTGTTTCATGCAACGGCGGCGGCCTTGCCCCACATGAAGCAGCAGGGCGCCGGGCGCGTCATCAACATTGCGTCGGTACACGGGCTGGTGGGCTCGGTGAAAAAATCGGCCTATGTGGCGGCCAAGCACGGCGTGGTGGGGTTCACCAAGGTGACCGCGCTGGAGAATGCGGGCACCGGCATCACCGCCAACGCGATCTGCCCGGGTTGGGTGCGGACGGCGCTGGTCGAGCAGCAGATCACCGCGTTGGCCGAGCGCGAAGGCACGGATCAGGAGACCGCCGCTCGCGCGCTGCTGGCTGAAAAACAGCCCTCTTTGCAGTTCGTGACGCCCGAGCAGGTGGGGGAAATGGTGGTGTTCCTGGCCTCGGACGCTGCGGCGCAGATCACCGGCACGGCGTTGCCGGTGGATGGTGGCTGGACCGCCCGCTAGCGGACCGGCATCGGCCGCGTTGCCGACGCCGCAGCAGCCAAGGCGCCTGCTGCGTCGTCCCGGTGCAGCCGTTTACTGCGGCTTGGCAAACACATCCAGTCCTTTGCCAGTTTCCAGCAGCGACTTCAGGCTCGACAGCACGATCGGCCAGCCCTGGCGGATGCCGGTATCCATGCCGCTGCCGGGTTCCAGCTCGTCGTGGGTGACGGTCAACCGCACCATGTCCTGGTAGGGCACGATGTCGAAGGTGACACGGCTGTAGGCATCCGGGTTCTCGGCCTGGGAGGCAGCGGCCCAGGTGATGATCAGCCGCGAGGGTGGGGTGCTTTCCACCACTTCGCCGACCAGTTCGACCGAGCGCGTTTCGTTGGCGCGCACATGCTGCCAGCGCGAGCCGGGCTTCCAGTCCGAGACGTTCTCGTGGGCCCAGTAGCGGCTGGCGATCTCGGGGCGGGTGATGGCCTCGAACACCTTCTGCGGGGTCGACGCGATGTAGATCACGTGGATGAAGCGGGTGGACTCTGCGGACATCGTCATTCTCCTTCCAGTTCTCGTTTCAGGTCATGCAGCAGGCTCAGGCGCTGCTGCTCGAACTTGCGTACCCAGCGCTCGTAGACTTCGTGCAGGGGCACCGGGTTGATGAAGTGCAGCTTCTCGCGGCCACGGCGCACGGTGCTGATCAGGTTGGCGTCTTCCAGCAGGCCCAGGTGCTGGGTGACCGATTGCCGGGCCATGTCCAGGTGCTCGCACAGCTGGCCGAGCGTCTGCCCGTTGTCTTCGCAGAGCAGATCCAGCAGCGTCCTGCGCGTGGGGTCGGCCAGTGCCTTGAACACCTTGTCTGCATTCATGCGCGGCGTCTTCAGTTCCAGTTGTCGATCCTGATGTCGTGTGGGTTGGGCTGGCCCTTGCCGGATTCCACCAGCGCTTTGAGGCTGAGCAGGAAAACCGCCCACTTGGTGCTGCAGTGGGAGGTGAACTCGACGCGCTCTTTCCAGCCTTCATGGGTGAACAGCACGATGCAGTAGTCACCTTCCTGTTTCAGCACGAAGCGCGCGTGGGTGCCGATCCATTCGGCAGGGCCGGCGAGGAACCGCCACAGCACGAGCTCGCCTGGAACAAGCTGCTCAAGTTCCATTTCCATGGCGCCGATTTCCTGGCCGTTGTTCGTGAAGCGCGCCTTGACCGTGCCGCCGACCTCGCGGTCGCCCTGGGTGTCTTCAGCCCACCAGGCGGCGACGCCTTCGGGGGTGGCCAGAGCCTGGTACACCTGGCTTGCGGGGGCCTTGATGCCGACCCTGTGTGCGATATCGACCATTGCAGGTTCCTCGCGTGGGCGGACAGGTGCCGTCCTTGGGTGGACTATAGGCAGGTAAATGCCTGCATGTCAAATCCGGTGGACGGGGGGCTGGATCAATACACTGGGCACCTGCCAGGCATGGCCTGGCACTACTGGATCTACGGGACGTCAAGGAGTGCAGGCATGACTGAAGCTGGAAAGGAAATCTTGAACATCCGCCGCGCCAACGTAGACGATGCCCCTGCGGTGCTGATGCTCTTCGACGAAGTCATCGAATGGTTCGTGTCGATCGGCAACCTGCAGCAGTGGGGCAGCGAACCGTGGTCGACGATGCCGCGCCGGATCACCCAGGTGACCGATGCCTGCGCGCTGCCGGGTGCATGGGTGGCGCAGAACGAGCAGGGTGACGTGCGCGCGTTCCTGGCGCTGGGCGAATCGATGCCCTATGTGCCGGCGCCCACCGTGCCGGAGCTGTATGTGCGGGTACTGGTGGCATCGCGTGACGCCCGCGTGCGCGGCATCGGCCGTCGCTTGATGGCCTTTGCCGATGAGCAGGCGCGCGCTGCCGGGCTCGACCATCTGCGTGTGGACTGCTACGGCGGTGGCAACGGTGATCTGGTGCGCTTCTATGAGACCTGCGGCTACACGCGCATCGCGCCGTTCAATGTGGATGGCTGGCCGGGCATGCTGCTGGGGCGACAGCTCTGACGTGGCTGCGTCATTCGGTCACAGCGTGCGTGCAGGAAACGGTACATCGGTTCGGCGCTAGAGTAGGGGCATGACCTGCATGGAATGGCTGTGTCATTCCACTGCGGGTTCCTGATGACCCCCTCCAGGAAGGAGCAACGCATGTACTACAGCAGTGGCAACTACGAAGCCTTTGCGCGCCCGCGCAAGCCCGCCGGTGTCGATGACAAGCGCGCATGGTTCGTCGGTTCGGGCCTGGCCTCGCTGGCCGGCGCCGCGTTCCTGGTGCGCGACGGCCGCATGGCCGGTGAGCGCATCACCATTCTCGAGCAGCAGCAGATTCCCGGCGGCGCGCTGGATGGCCTGAAGGTGCCGGAGAAGGGCTTCGTGATCCGCGGCGGCCGCGAGATGGAAGACCACTTCGAGTGCCTGTGGGATCTGTTCCGCTCGATTCCGTCGCTGGAGATCGAGGATGCCAGTGTGCTGGACGAGTTCTACTGGTTGAACAAGGATGATCCGAACTATTCGCTGCAGCGTGCCACGATCAATCGCGGTGAAGATGCGCACACCGACGGCCTGTTCACGCTGAGCGAGCAGGCGCAGAAGGACATCATCGCGCTGTTCCTGGCCACCCGGCAGGAGATGGAGAACAAGCGCATCGACGAGGTGCTGGGCCGCGATTTCCTGGACAGCAACTTCTGGCTGTACTGGCGCACCATGTTCGCCTTCGAGGAATGGCATTCGGCGCTGGAGATGAAGCTGTACCTGCACCGCTTCATCCACCATATCGGCGGCCTGCCGGACTTCTCGGCGCTGAAGTTCACCAAGTACAACCAGTACGAATCGCTGGTGCTGCCGCTGGTGAAGTGGCTGCAGGACCAGGGCGTGGTGTTCCAGTACGGCACCGAGGTGACCGATGTCGACTTCGATCTGGCGGCCGGCCGCAAGCAGGCCACCCGTATCCACTGGACGCGCGAGGGCGTGGCGGGTGGCGTGGATCTGAGCGCGGATGACCTTGTTTTCATGACAATCGGTTCGTTGACCGAGAATTCGGACAACGGCGATCATCAGACGGCTGCGCGTTTGAACGAGGGGCCGGCGCCCGCCTGGGACCTGTGGCGCCGCATTGCCGCGAAGGATGAGGCCTTTGGCCGCCCGGATGTATTCGGCGCGCACATTCCGCAGACCAAGTGGGAGTCGGCGACGGTGACCACGCTGGATGCACGCATTCCGGCCTACATCCAGAAGATCGCCAAGCGCGACCCGTTCAGTGGCAAGGTGGTGACCGGCGGCATCGTCAGTGTGCGTGACTCGCGCTGGTTGATGAGCTGGACGGTGAACCGCCAGCCGCATTTCAAGAACCAGCCCAAGGATCAGATCGTGGTCTGGGTGTATTCGCTGTTCGTGGATACGCCTGGAGACTACGTGAAGAAGCCGATGCAGGACTGCACCGGCGAAGAGATCACCCGCGAGTGGCTGTACCACCTGGGCGTGCCGGTGGAGGAGATCGACGAATTGGCCGCGACCGGCGCGAAGACGGTGCCGGTGATGATGCCGTACATCACCGCGTTCTTCATGCCACGCCAGGCCGGTGACCGCCCGGACGTGGTGCCTGAGGGAGCGGTGAACTTCGCCTTCATCGGCCAGTTCGCCGAGTCGAAGCAGCGCGACTGCATCTTCACCACCGAGTACTCGGTGCGCACGCCGATGGAAGCGGTGTACACCCTGCTGGGCATCGAACGTGGCGTGCCGGAGGTATTCAATTCGACCTATGACGTGCGCTCGCTGCTGGCCGCCACCGGTCGCCTGCGCGATGGCAAGGAGCTGGATATTCCCGGGCCTGCGTTCCTGCGCAACCTGCTGATGAACAAGCTGGACAAGACCCAGATCGGTGGCCTGCTGCGCGAGTTCAAGCTGGTACAGGAGGACTGAGCGCGCGTCAGCGTGGAGGGGAGCGCGCCGGCAACACCGCGGATCAGTCTGCCAGCACGTTACCCGCTCCTTCGCCATAGGTTGCCCTGGCGCTGCCACACACCGCGTAGGTGGCAGCGCTGGCTGGCAGGCCAGTGGCCTTGATGCCGCGCCGCGAATCGCCGTCAAAGACCTCGGCGTAGCGTTCGGCGGTCAGCGCGTCATCGGGCAGCATGTACAGCAGGACGCGCTGCAATGTGGATTGCCCCTGCAGCAGCTGCGGCTGCCGGAATGCCGGCACCTGCACGCGCGCGCTGTGCCACCGCGTCGGCGCGTCTGCAGTCTGCCAGCGCACCTGCAGGGGTTGGTTGAGCGGCAACAGCGCGGGACTGACCGGGTAGCCGTAGGCCGTGCAATCCCGGGGCGCTTCCGGGATGTTCGCGATGGCCCCGTCGCCGATGTCCAGTGTGAGGCCATTGATTTCCACCCGCAGGATGGGCGCACTGCCGTAGTTGTGGATCTTGAACAGCGCCAGGCCTTCGAAGCGGCTGCGCTCCAGATCATCGGTGGTGAAGCCACTGAGGCGTGCGAGCGCGGGCGCGACCTCTACGTGATCGCTGTAGTGGTAGTAGATATGCACGAGCTCGGGTGTACCCGCACGTCGCCAGGCCGCGTTGAATGGCGCAAGGTCAGGGTAGGTCCGACGGACCAGCGGCACATCGGTGACGGCGCGATCTCCAGACGGTGTGGCGTAACGGTAGTGGTCGACGGAGCGCTTCAGGCGCGCTTGTTCATACGGGAAGGCCCTGTCTGCATCGGACTGCGGGTTGGGGTAGCGGTGGAAGGCCAGGAAGCGCTGGGGCGTTTCGCCCTGCATGGGCAGATCCGGGCCAGCGCCAGAACCGGTGGATGCATACGGCGAGGTGTCCAGCCAAAGGGGTTGCCCGCTGAAGTTGACGTGCAGCTCGGCGATGGACGCGCGTGAGCCGCCGGCCAGGCTGTCCACACTGCCTTGCAGGAAGTGCCACAGTGGAATGATGAGCATGGCGGCGGCGGTTGGCACGAACATCAGCACGTGTATGCGGCCCGGCACCTGCCCGCGCTGTCGCACCATGTAGCGCAGCCACACCAGCAGCAGGACCAGCAGCAGCGGGAGGCCGACCCAGATCGCGATGGTGGCCAGCGCCACGACGCCCCAACCCAGGTTGGGGCTGGCCACGGCAATCAACGAGAGCGTGGCGATCAGTGCCGCCAACAGCAGCGATACGCCGATTCCAACGCGGTAGGTCCTGTAGGGGCTGTCGGTCATCACCGGTCCGTCGGCAGTGCGGGGCATGCCCCTATAGTGCAGTGGTGGTGATGGCGTGGAAAGTCGTCGACGAAGAGGGCGGGGGGCCTTGCCTGCCGGCCAGAGGCCGGCATTACCCGGGGTTCAGCAGCCGACCAGGCGGTCCGCACTGATGCCGTTGCGATGCTGGCTGCGGTACTCGGTGGGGCTGGCATCGACCTGGCCACGGAAGTGCCGACGGAACGACTCCTGCGAACCAAAGCCGGCCTGCTCGGCAATCCACTGCAGTGGCCGGTCGGTGGTTTCCAGCAGCTCACGCGCGAAGGTCACGCGCTCGCGGATCAGCCAATCGATGGGCGACAGGCCGGTGGCTTCCAGGAACTGCCGCTGCAGGGTGCGCTGGCTGAGCGCGGCCTGCTCGGCGAGGCTGCCGAGTGAGTGTGGCTCGCGCAGGTTGCGGCGCATCCATTCCATCAGCTTTGCCAACCGTGTGGGCTCGCCATTGGGAATGGCGCGGCTGACGCGTTGGCTGCGCCCGGCGTCACGCCATGGCGCCAGTACCAATCGTTCGGCCACCAGGTTGGCCACGCGGGCGCCGTAATCCTTGCGCACCATGTGCAGCATCATGTCCATGCCGGTAGCCGAGCCGGCCGAGGTGATGATGCTGCCGGTGTCCACGTACAGCACATCCTCGCGCACATCGATGCGTGGGAACTCGCGTGCCAGCGCTTCGGTGAGGCGCCAGTGAGTGGTGGCCTCGCGGCCATCGAGCAGCCCGGCCCAGGCCAGCACGAACGCACCGGAGCAGATCGACGCGATGCGTGCGCCGCGTGCATGGGCGCGGATCAGTGCATCGAGCAGGCCCTGCGGCGGACGTTCGCTGGGTTCGCGCCAACCGGGGATGACGATGATGTCGGCGTCATCGACGCTGCTGAGATCGTAGGGCAGCTGCACCTGGGTGCTGCCGAGCATGCGCAGTGCGCCGGGCTCGCCGGCGCACAGCTGGGTGCGGTACCAGGCCACGCCCAGTTCAGGCCGTATCGGTGCGAACAGGCCGACCGCACAGCCGAACTCGAACAACCCCTGGCCGTGGCAAGCGACGATGGCGACGAGTGGTGCGGCGGGATCGGCGGAAGGGCTGTGCATGGCCTGATGCTACGGGTGGTGGTGCGTGGCGCAGAGTGGTGCGCGGGCATGAGGTGATGCCTGCGGGGTATATGGAGGCCGGGGTTGGAGGCCGGGGTCGGATCCCTTCCGAAGGAAGGGCTCTGACCCCGTGTATTCAGGTCGCCTAACGTCATTACCAGCGGTCATGTGGGTGGCCGGATATGACGGTTGGGTGACGCGATCCCGCCTGTCGCCGTGGGTGAACAGGCCCTTGAATGGAAGCGTGTTTCCGGCCCACCCCCACGAGCCCCCATGCCTGCCGCCTACGCCCCAGCCTTGAGCACTCTTGCCGTCCTGATCGCCGCTGCCCTCGCTGCATCGCCCAGCCATGCGGCGGAAGCCGATGCAGACCCTGCCACTACGGCAGCCACCGCCAATGTGGCAGCCTCCACGCTGGATGCGGTGGTGGTCACCGGCTCTCGCACCAGCACGCGCACGGTGAAGAACAGCTCCACGCCCATCGATGTGATTTCCGCTGAAGACCTCGCCGCCACCGGTCAGGGCAATCTGCTGGAAGCCCTGCAGCGCAGCCTGCCGTCGCTGAGCCAGATCGGCGGTTACCAGAGCGATCAGGAAAGCCTGATCCGCGGCTACCAGCTGCGCAATCTGTCGCCGGGTTACACCCTGGTGCTGGTCAACGGCAAGCGCCGCAATGCCAGTGCCTATGTGAGCGGTGCCAATGGGGGCGGCTTCCCCGGACATGCGTGGGCGGACCTGGCGTTGATTCCGGTCTCGGCCATCGACCATGTGGAAGTGCTGCGTGATGGTGCCTCCGCCATCTACGGCTCGGACGCGATCACCGGCGTGGTCAACGTGATCCTGAAGTCGCAGGCGCACGGTGGTGATGTGTCGGTGGAGAGCGGGCAGGGCACCGATGGTGATGGTTCGCGAACCAGCGTGCGCGCCAACGTCGGCCTGCCGTGGGGCCAGGATGGCTTCGTCAACCTGTCTGGCGAGACCACCCGCCAGCATCATGCGATCCGTACCCGTCGATACATCGATGGCTACCTGAGCTATCCGGCAGTGGATGGCAGCGGCAATCTGGTGGCGCTGCGGCCGAACAATCGATTGCCAGCAGGTGCTGCGCCGAACCCGGCCGAGGCCAACCGCGATGCCGAGGCCAACACCATCCTCAGCTCGCCGTCCTATGCGTTGAAGGCTTTTGCAGTGAACGCGGGCCATGGACTGGGTGAGAGCGCGCAGTTTTATGCCAATGCTACGGCCAGTGACCGCACCGCACAGGCGATCCAGAATTTCCGTCTGCCGGCGACCATCTTCACCACCTACAGGGCGCCCGGCGTGCTGAGCGTGTTTCCCGATGGCTTCCTGCCGGTGCTGGAAACCAAGGAGAAGCAGTACACCGGTACGGCCGGTGTGAAAGGTCAGATCGCCGGTTGGGACTACGACGCCAGCCTGACCGGCAACCGCAGTACGGTGCGCACCTATACCCGCAATTCGGTGAACTACTCGCTGCCGTATCCCGGTTCGCCCACGGATTTCTATGACGGCAAGCTGGACTACCAGCAGGGCATTGCCAACCTGGACCTGCGGCGCGGCTTCGAGGTGGCGGCATTTGCTTCGCCGCTGGAAGTGAGCGCGGGCGCCGAGTATCAGCACGAGCAGTACGAGCGCGGAGCGGGGCAGTGGGAGTCGTATACCGGCTTCGGCGCTGCAGCGTTCGTCGGCTATTCCACTGCGGACGCGGTGAAGGCGACCCGCAACAGCAAGGCGGTGTACGTGGGTGCCGCCACCAACATCACCTCGCGCTGGTACCTGGATGCGGCCGCGCGCTGGGAGGACCATTCCGACTTCGGCAGTGTCTCTACCGGCCGCCTGACCACGCGATTCGACTTCACCGACGCGCTGGGCGTGCGCGCCACGGTCAGCAATGGCTTCCATGCGCCCAGCCTGGGCGCGCAGTATTATCAGGCCACCGGCAGCTGCCCGTGCGGCACCACGCTGGTGGCGCAGGTGTCTTCGCCCGCGGCGATTGCGTTGGGTGCCACACCGCTGAAGCCGGAAAAGGCCACCAACTACAGCCTGGGCGTGACCTGGGACCCGAGCCCGGCGTTCCATCTGGCGGTGGATGCCTATCAGATCGACATCCGCGGTCAGCTCGGCCAGTCCAGCCAGATCGGCTACAACGCGCAGGATCCGGCGCGCGTCACCGACAACAGCGGCACGGTGCTGAGCGCGGCGCAGAAGAACACCATCGATGCGCTGCTGGGTTCGGCCGGCATCAGCATCCTGCCGGGTGATGCGTTCTACGCCAGCTACTTCACCAACGTGGGCAATACCCGTACGCGCGGCGTGGAGCTGACCCTGGAAGCGAACCAGGAAACCGCGTGGGGCAAGCTGCGCTGGAGCTATGCCGCCAACGTCGGCCGCACCACCATCCAGAAGGTCAGCGACATTCCGGCGGCGCTGCAGGGGCTGCCGAACATCAACCTGCTGACCAGATCCAGCGAGTACGCGCTGCGCTTCCGCACGCCCAGCTATACGCAGGTGGCGGGACTGGGCTGGCAGAAAGGGCGCTGGCGCTCGAACGTGGACTTCACCTACTACGGCCCGATCAAGCGCCTGAACAACGGCGTGGAGTACAGGCAGCCGCCGGTGCTGGTGACCAACCTGTCCGGTGGCGTGGAGCTGGGCGCGGGCTGGAGTGCGGCGCTGGGCATCAACAACGTGTTCGACAAGCGAACCCGCAAGGTGCCGGAGTACGCGCGCAGTGCCACCGATGTGGCGAGTATCGAGACCACGTGGGACAGCGGCGATGTGCTGAGCAATGTGGGTGCGTATTGGTTTGGCCGGGTCAGTTACCGGTTCTGAGGTGGGAAGCAGTCGAGCATGGCTCGACTCTACAAAAGCGAAAGGCAGTCGAGCATGGCTCGACTCTACAAAAGCGAAAGGCAGCCGAGCATGGCTCGGCTCTACACGGGAGCAGTTCATGTCTTCTGCATTGAAGGTGGTTGCGTTGGTGGGGTCACCGACCAGCTCGGCGACGTCGCGCACGTTGTTGCTGGCGCGGCATCTGCTGGACTCGCTGCAGCAACGGGTGCATGCCAGCGTGGAGATGGTGGAGCTGGCGCCGATCGCGCGCTCGCTGGGCCAGTCGTTGTCGCGGGGTGAGGTGGAGCCGGCGGTGGAACAGGCACTGCAGACCATCGAGGCGGCGGAGCTGCTGGTGGTGGCCGCGCCGGTGTATCGCGGCTCTTATCCCGGGTTGTTCAAGCACCTGGTCGACTTCATCGGGCTGGAGGCGCTGGTGGATGTGCCGGTGCTGCTGGCAGCCACCGGCGGCAGCGAGCGCCATGCGCTGGTGATCGACCACCAGTTGCGACCGTTGTTCAGTTTCCTGCAGGCGCACACGCTGCCGATCGGGGTGTATGCCACACCGGCCGACTTCGAGGGCGGGCACATCAGCAGTGCGGCCTTGCAGGCACGCATCGAACTGGCGACCGAGCGTGCAGCGGGGCATCTGGCCACGCAGGCACTGGCGGTAGCGGCGCCGCTGAGACGTATTGCCTGACGCCATAACCGGCGGCGCTTTGCTTATGGCTACGCCGCATCTGCGTGGCCGGATCTGACCGCCGATTGTCGCCAGCCGTCGCTGCTGCGGCTGCCGGCATCTCTAGCATCGATATCGAAGCGGCATCGCATTGCCGGCCCCGATGAGGACGACCCCAGTGACTTTCGACGCAGCAAGCAAACCCATCCTGTTCCTGCTCGACCGTGAGTTCGAGGACGGCCAGATTCCCGGCCAGCGCTTCTTCTGCCGGCACAGCCTGTTGCTGGAGGGCGCGCTGTCGAGCATCGACGGCCTGGACGCGCAGCTGGACGTGCGTCGCATCGGCTTCGCGCGGCCGCGCAGCGAGGTGATTGCCGAGATCGGCGAGCAGGACCAGTCGCTGCCGAAGCTGGTGCTGCCGCAGGGCGTGCGCAGCGAGCTTGCCAGTGGCGCGCACCAGGACCGCCAGTACATCTCCGGCGCCGAGCCGATCCTGGCCGCGCTGAACGGGTTGCTCGGCATTCCCGTGGCCCACCCCTGAGCGAGGACACGACCATGAGCTATCAAATAAGCGTGCTGGACAAGAGCCCGGTGGCCGAAGGGGCGTCGCCGGAGCAAGCGCTGCGCAACAGCCTGCAGCTGGCGCAGCGCGCCGAGCAGCTGGGCTACCACCGCTATTGGTTTGCCGAGCACCACGCTGCACCGACGCTGGCCAGCCCTGCACCGGAAGTGCTGGCTGCGTGGGTGCTGGCGCAGACCCGGCGCATCCGCATCGGCAGTGGTGGGGTGATGCTGCGCCACTACGCGCCGTACAAAGTGGCGGAGAACTTCAATCTGCTGGCGGCGTTGGCGCCAGGGCGTGTCGATCTGGGCGTGGGCAAGGCCCCCGGTGGCCTGCCGGCCTCGACCGCGGCGCTGGCAGCCGGGCGTCCGGCGTTCGCCGACTTCGACCAGCAACTGCGCGACCTGGAAGGTTATCTGTCCGGCGCCGACACCGAGGCACAGGCTCGGCCGGTTCCGCAGCAGGCACCGGAGCGCTTCCTGCTCGGGGCCAGCCCGCAGAGCGCGCAGCAGGCGGCCGAGCTGGGCTGGCGCTTTGTCTATGCCGCGCATTTCGATGGTGACCCGAAGCATATCGAGGCCGCCTTCGATGCCTACCGCACCGTTTCTACGCAGCCGCCACTGCTGGCCACGGTGGCGTTCGCCGCACCAACTGCCGAAGCCGCAGCGCGTCATATCGGCGCGCTGCGCGTCTACAAGCTGCACCTCGGCCCCGGCCAGACGGTGAATCTGCCCAGTCCCGAGGCGGCTGCCGAGTACGCGCGCCAGGTGGGCGTGGCTGACTTCCGCATCGAGGAGACACGCCCGAGCGTGTTGTCCGGTGATGCGCAGCACGTGCGTGACGAACTGGATGCGCTGCACCGGCGCTTCGGCGTGGGCGAGTTCATCCTCGATGCGCCGGTGGCTGACCTCGACGCACGCCTGACATCCCTTGAACTGCTGTCGCCCGCGCCGCGCGCGGCGGTGGCCTGACCTGCAGGAGCGATTCCCATGAGCACGACCCCGCGCCACATTCCGTTCGGCATCATGCTGCAGGGTCCTGGCAGCCACATGCATGCCTGGAAGCATCCCTCCAATCCGGCCGATGCCAGCGTCAACCTGCAGTTCTACATCGACATCGCGCGTACCGCCGAGGACAACGGCATCGCCTTCGGCTTCGTGGCCGACGGCCTGTACATCAACGAGAAGTCGATCCCGCACTTCCTCAATCGCTTCGAGCCGATCTCGCTGCTGTCGGCGCTGGCCACGGCGACGAAGATGATCGGCCTGGCGGGCACGCTGTCGACCTCCTACAGCGATCCGTTCACCGTGGCCCGGCAGTTCGCTTCGCTGGACCTGCTCAGCGGCGGTCGTGCGGGGTGGAACGTGGTGACGTCGCCGCTGGAGGGTTCGGGACGCAACTACGGTCGCCCGCATCCGGAGCACGCGCTGCGCTACCAGATCGCCGACGAGTACCTGGACGTAGTGCAAGGGCTGTGGGATTCCTGGGACGACGATGCCTTCGTGCGTGAGCGCGACAGCGGCACGTTCTTCGCGCCGGATAAGTTCCGCCGCCTCGACCACAAGGGCCGCTTTTTCCAGGTGGAAGGGCCGCTCAACATCCAGCGTTCGCCACAGGGCCAGCCGGTGATCTTCCAGGCCGGGTCGTCCGACGATGGCATCGCGCTGGCCGGCAAGTACGCCGATGCGGTGTTCACCCATTCGCCATCGCTGGAGGAGACCCGCGCGTTCACCCAGAAGGTGAAGAACTCGGCGATCGCCCACGGCCGCAGCGGCAATGACGTGAAGATCTTCCCGGGCATCGGCCCCATCGTCGGCCGCACCGCGGAGGAGGCTGAAGCCAAGTACCAGGCGATTGCTGCGCTGGCCACGCTGGAGGATGCGCTGGCCTATCTCGGCCGCTTCTTCGACCACCACGATTTCAGCCAGTACGATCCGGACGCGCCGTTCCCGGAGATGGGTGACATCGGCAGCAACTCGTTCCGTTCCACCACCGACCGCATCAAGCAGGATGCGCGTGAGAAGGGTCTGAGCCTGCGCCAGGTGGCGCTGGAAGCGGTGAGCCCACGGCCAAATTTCATCGGTACGCCGGAGCATGTGGCCGATGAGCTGATCCGCTGGTTCGATGCCGGCGCGAGCGATGGCTTCATCCTTGGTTTCGCTGCACAGCGCGAAGGCCTGGACGATTTCGTGACCCAGGTGCTGCCAATCCTGCAGGCGCGCGGCTACCACCAGCGTGAGCTGGAAGGGCAGACTCTGCGCGCGCATCTGGGCCTGCCGTACAAGGCCAGCCGCCATTCGACCGACGCCGAACCGGCGCGGAAGGTGGGGTAAGACGATGAGCGGAGACACATCGGTAGCGCCGGGCCACGCCCGGCGGAACTCGCCGGCAACAGGCGTACTGCCTGAAATCGCGGCACGCGCCGAGGCGGCCATCGCGATCCGCCATGACCTGCACCGCCACCCGGAGCTGGCTTTCGAGGAGCACCGCACCAGCGCACGCGTGGCTGAGCTGCTGCAGCAATGGGGCTATGAGGTCACCACCGGTCTCGGTGGCACCGGCGTGGTCGGTACGCTGCAGCGCGGGCAGGGCAGCCGTCGCCTTGGACTGCGTGCCGACATCGATGCACTGCCGATCCATGAGGATTCCGGCCTGGCCTACGCCAGCCAGAACGAGGGGCTGATGCATGCCTGCGGCCACGATGGGCATACCGCCATCCTGCTGTCCGCGGCGCACTACCTGGCCCATCACGGCCGCATCGACGGCACCCTGCAGCTGGTGTTCCAGCCGGCCGAGGAAACCGGTTCGGGGGCCTCGAAGATGATTGCCGACGGCCTGTTCGAACGCTTCCCGGTGGATGCGATCTATGGGCTGCACAACTGGCCGGGCGTGCCGGTGGGGCACTTCGGCTTCGTCGACGGTCCGGCGATGGCGTCGGTGGACTGGGCGCGGCTGAAGGTGATCGGCAAGGGCGGTCATGGCGCCGAGCCTCAGGGCAGTGTCGACCCGATCCTGGCGGCGGCGCATATCGTCACGGCGCTGCAGAGCGTTGTCTCGCGCAATGTGGATCCACGGCAGATGGGCGTGGTCACCGTCGGTTCGATCCACGGCGGGCAGGCCGCCAATGTGATCCCGGACGTAGTGGAGCTGAAGCTGACCGTGCGCGCCTACCTGCCCGAGGTACGTGACACCCTGCGGCGCCGTGTTACCGAGGTCGCCGAGCAGACCGCCGCCGCGTTCGGCGCGCGCGCGGAGATCGAGTTCCCGCGTGGCTTCCCGAGCGTGATCAACAACCCGCAGCAGACCGCCTACATCCGCGACGTGGCCGTGCAGGGCTTCGGCAGCGAACACGTGGTACCGGAGTTCGCGCCACGCACGGCCAGCGAGGATTTCGCCTTCCTGCTGCAGGCGCGGCCGGGCAGTTTCGTGTTCGTCGGCAACGGCGACAGCGCACCGCTGCACAGCCCGCGCTATGTATTCAACGACGCCGCCATCGCACCCGCCGCCAGCCTGTGGGCGCGGCTGGCTGAAGACTATCTGGTGAAGGACGTGGCATGAGCAGCAACGAACGCTTCCTCTACACCTCGGTGGATGATCCACTGGCGCGGCCGCTGTTCGATGGCCTGGAGCAGGAGTACGACAGCCGCTACGCCGACGTGCGTCGACGCATCGGCGGCAGCGCCCGCGAGGAACTGCAGCGCTACCCGGCGCAGGCGTTCGCGGCGCCGGTAGGGGCGTTCGTGTTGCTGCTGCGCGATGGTGTGGCGATCTCCGGCGGTGCCTTCATGCCGCACCGCGATCCGGACACCGCCGAGTTCAAGCGCATCTGGACGCTGCCGGGCCTGCGCCGCCAGGGCATCGCGCGGCGTGTACTGCAGGAACTGGAGGACCAGGCGGCGCGCCAGGGTTACCGACGGGTGTTCCTGACCACCGGCTTCCGCCAGCCTGAAGCCGTCGGCCTGTACCTCAGCCACGGCTACACCGCGCTGTTCGATCTGGAGGCCGATCCGGAATCCATCGCCCACTTGCCGTTCGAGAAGCACCTGGGCGTATCGGCGCCAGCCGCCGTGCCATCACAGACCGAGCTGCACGGAGCCCACGCATGAGCACGCCTTCGACCGTGCTGGATGGCATTGCCACACGCCCGGCGCCCACCCCGGCGTTGAAGATCGTGCCGGCCCGGCATCCTCTGCAGGTGGTCGGAACCCTCCTGGCGCTGGCTTTGATCCTGATCGGGCTGCAATCAGTGCTTGGCAATCCGCGCTGGGGCTGGGGCACGTTCGCCGAGTGGTTCTTCGCACGCCCGGTGCTGGAAGGCCTGGGTCGCACGCTGCTGCTGACCGCGTTGGGTACTGGCCTCGGTTTCGCGCTGGGCACCTTGCTGGCGTTGGCCCGCGTCTCCGGTTCGCCGCTGCTGTCGGCGGTGTCGTGGGGCTATGTGTGGCTGTTCCGCTCGATTCCGCTGCTGGTGCTGTTGCTGCTGTTGAACAACCTGGGCTACCTGTACAGCACCATCGAGCTGGGCGTGCCGTTCACCGGCATCAGCCTGTTCTCGTACCCGACCACGCAGCTGATCGGTGTGTTCACCGCCGCAGTGCTGGGCCTCACCTTGAACCAGGCCGCGTTCTCGGCCGAGGTGATCCGTGGCGGCATTCTGTCGGTCGACCATGGCCAGTACGAAGCCGCAGCGGCGCTTGGCCTGCCACGTGGCCGCCAGGTGCGCCGCATCATCCTGCCGCAGGCGATGCGCTCGATCCTGCCGGCAGCGTTCAACGATGTGATTGGCCTGGCCAAGAGCACCTCGGTGGTCTACGTGCTGGCGCTGCCGGAGCTGTTCTACACCGTGCAGGTGATCTACCGGCGCAACCTGGAAGTGGTGCCGCTGCTGATGGTGGCCACGGTCTGGTACCTGGTGATCCTGACCGTGCTGTCGCTGCTGCAGCGACGGGTGGAGCAGCGCTTCGCGCGCGGCCAGCTGCAGCGCGAGCGTTCGGTATCGCGTGTCTCGTCACCGACGCGCGCCACAGGTGAGGCTGCACCGCGCGTGGTCAATCGCCCGCGCATCGCCGCGCAGGTTGAAGCGGGCGAGGGGGCATCGGTATCGCTGCATGGTGTGGGCAAAGTGTTCGGCGACCAGCCGGTGCTGGAAGACGTGAACCTGGACCTGCGCGCTGGCAGCGTGACGGTGCTGATCGGCCCGTCCGGCGCCGGCAAGTCCACGTTGCTGCGGCTGATAAACCACCTGGAACGTGCCGACAGCGGTTACGTGACCGTCGGCGGCCAGCTGATCGGCTACCGCCGCGATGGTGACACCCTGTACGAGCTGCCCGAGCGTGAGATCCGCCGCCGTCGTGCGGAAGTGGGCATGGTGTTCCAGGGATTCAACCTGTTCCCGCACCTGACCGCGCTGGAGAACATCATCGAGGCACCGATCGCAGTGCGTGGCGTGTCGCGTGCGCAGGCCGAGCAGCAGGCGCGGACATTGCTGGAGCGGGTCGGCCTGGCCGACAAGGCCGATGCCTTCCCGCGCCAGCTGTCCGGCGGCCAGCAGCAGCGCATCGCGATTGCCCGTGCGCTGGCGCTGCAACCGAAGGTACTGCTGTTCGACGAACCCACGTCGGCACTGGACCCGGAGCTGGTGGCCGAAGTGCTCAGCGTGATCGAGGAGCTGGCCCGTTCCGGCACCACGCTGGTGATCGTCACCCATGAGCTGAGCTTCGCCCGCCGGGTGGCTGACCACGTGGTGATGATGGACCAGGGCCGGGTGATCGAGCAGGGCACGCCCGAGGCGCTGTTCGAGCGCCCGCGCCAGCAACGCACCGCCGATTTCCTGGCCAAGACCCTGTAACCCCGGAAGGAAGACCATGAGCCCTGCAGCACCGCGTCGCCCCTCACGCAGCACCCTGTTGATCGTGGGCGTGCTGGTCATCGGCATCGTCGGCATTGTCTATTCGCGCGTGCGTCAGGCACCGGATGCCGGCACCGTGGCCGCAACCAGCCTGGCGGGTGCGAACACCGCCATCCTGAAGGGCACGCTCGATCCGAAGGCGCAGGCGTTGATCCCGGCCGACTATCGCTTTGTCACGCCCGGTACGTTCACCGTGGCCACCCATCCGGGGCAGCTGCCGCTGGCCGACTACGGCGCCGACAGCAAGGACGTCGTGGGCATCGAGCCGGACATCGCACGGCTGATCGCCGATGGGCTGGGCCTGAAGCTGGTGATCGTGCCGGTGGCGTGGGCCGACTGGCCGTTGGGGTTGGAATCAGGCAAGTACGATGCGGTGCTGTCCAATGTGACGGTTACCGAAGAGCGCAAGAAGAAGTTCGACTTCTCCAGCTACCGCTACGACCTGCTCGGCATCTATACGCGCACTGATGGGCCGATCCAGAAGATCGAAAAGCCGGCTGACGTGGCCGGGCTGAAGGTGGTGGTCGGCGCCAGCACCAACCAGGACCAGATCCTGCGCCAGTGGGACCAGCAGAACATCGCCGCTGGCTTGAAGCCGGTGGAGTACCAGTACTTCGATGACGCCGTGGTTGGGCGGCTGGCGGTGATCACCGGGCGCGCCGATGTCTCGTTCGAGCCCAACGCCACCGGCGCCTATTCGGCGCGCGATGGCAAGGTGCGGCGTGTGGGCCTGTTCCCGGGGGGCTGGCCGAACGCCGCGGCGATCTCGGTGACCACGCGCAAGGGCAGCGGCCTGGCTGATGCGGTGACGCAGGCGCTGAATACCCAGATCGGCAGTGGCACCTATGCGCAGGCGCTGAAGCGATGGAATGTGGCCGAGGAGGCCGTGCCGCAGTCGCAGACCAACCCGCCGGGGCTGCCGACGCTCTGACGCCGGGCATCGCCCGGCAGCTACCGCTGCTTTTGTAGAGCCGAGCCATGCTCGGCTGCAGTTCGCGTGGTGTGCGATGCGTCGAGCATGGCTCGACTCTACAAGAGCATCCACGCATGGCGTGGATCTATTCGCAGAGTCTGATTTCTGTAGAGCCGAGCCATGCTCGGCTGCATTACCAGACCGCTTCCAACGTCCGGAACGGTTTCGCCAGGCGCACGCCCTCGGCATCGAAGTCGGAAACGCTACGTCCATCCACGCGCACAGACTTCGGCGCGGTCCGGCTCGGCCACCACATGCGCACGGCGGTGTCCTTGCGCAGCCCTTCGCCAAGCGTGACCGTCAGCGTGCCGTCGCGCTGCCGCGCCTGCATCTGCAACGCGCCATACGCGGTCGGCAGACGCTCCACCGCCAATCCATCGCCCGCCACCCACGAAGGCGGTGTGCCCGGCAGCAATGACAACGCGTCATCGTCCTCGCGCATCAACATGCCGAACAGCGTGCGGCCGTATTCGGCACCGATCCAGGTATGCGGCATGTCGCCGAGGTAGCGCGGGAAGCGCAGCCGTGAATGCACCACTTCGGCCAGCACCTGCCACTCAAGCGGGCGCCGATCATGCAGCAGTCCCTGCAGCAGCTCATCGGCCACCTGCGGCTGGCCCAGGTGCACATAGCTCAGCACATTGCGGATCTCGTACGGTGTGTACGCGTACAGCGCACCGGGCTGGCTGCGCTTGCGGACGTCCTCCAGGTAGCGCGCGAAGGTGGTCCGCAGCGCCTCGGCGGGCAGCACGCTCTGTGCGCCGGTCGGGTCCAGTGCGATCGAAACTCCGGTGGGATCGCCATCGCCGAGGTCGGCCGAGGAGGGAATGAAGTCGATGCCCTTCCACGCCATCGTCGCCCGGATCGAGGCGTGCAGCGCGTCGTAAAGCAGTTTGTACTGTTCGCGTGCCCACACTGCAGTCTCGTGGTCGCCCAGCGATTCAGCCAGCCACGCGCCGTCGTGCCAGCCCTTCAATCCCCAGTAGTCATCCCAGTAGCTGTGAGTGGGCGAGGGGTAGCCCTCGTGGCTGATCGACGGCGCAAGAATGCCGGCGAAGCGCTCCGGCGCTGGCTGGTCGGCCTTGTAGCCGGGCACCAGCGTGCGTTCGCGTAGTTCCTGCAGGAAGCGCAGCGCTGCCTTCACTTTCGGCAGATAGGCACGTACCGATTCGGGTCCGCCATCGAGGCGCGCGACATCGGCCACCAGCGCCACGTACTGGCCCTGGCTGTCGTACTCGATATCCGAACCGAAACCGGTGTTGACGCTGCCATCGTCGTTGAGGATCGGCGAGACCAGGCCGTTGGCATGCACGCCGTGTTCGCTGTACCAGCCCAGATAGTCGCGCGCGACCTTGGCTTCACCCATGCGCAGCAGCATCGCCGAGGTGGCCATGCCGTCGCGGATGAAGGAGCGGTTGTAGTTGCGCGGGCCGGGCTGCATGGCCGGGCCGGTCTGGTTGATCAGCATGTAGGCGGCCTGCGCACGCAGCATGTCGACCAGTGAGGGATCGGGCAGGCGCAGGCCGACCTGGCCCAGCCGTGCCTGCCAGTCCGCGGAGGCCTGCGTGGCCAGGGAATCGAACGCCGCATTGGCATCGCGGGGCAGTGTTGCTAGATCGAGCGCAGGCGCTTCGGGCAGTGCGCCCTTGGTATCGGCGGCGGTAGTACCCAGCGGGAACGCGACCACGATGGCATCGCTGGCCCCCGGTGCCAGTGATACGCGGTAGTTCAACGCAGCCGAGGCAAGACCCTCGTCGTCGCGCGCCTGTTGCGTGGAGGGCAGCTGGCCGGCAGCGAGGGTCGCGGTGATTTCCGTTGCGCCATCCTTGCCGAACGGCGCCGCGCCGGACGCAGCCACCGGCGTGAGCGACTGCAGCAGCGTGCGTCCATTGATGCGCACCGTGTTGGCTTCGACGGCGACCTCGCGGATCGGCGACAGCCCGCCGTTCTGCCACGGCGGATTCATCTGCATCGGGCGCACGACCAGGCTGAGCGTGCCTTCGATCCTGGCGCTGCCTGTGTTGTGCAGGCGATGCCGCAAGAACGTTACCGGCTGGCCGTCGCGCTCGATGGCGAATACCTCGCTGCGCAGCTCCAGGCCGGGCTGCGGTGACCAGGTGGCGGAGGGCATCGGCTTCCAGCCATCCCGCAACGCGTGCTGTATCGGCTGTCCTGCCGCGCCAGCGGCACGCCCGTCAGCGCCACGCCAGATCGGCTGCACCAGCGGCGCGCCCTTGAAGGCTTCCAGATTGCCGTATTCGTCGAAGATCGATTTCTGTCGTCCTGCGTGCACACCGACGGCGGTCCAGTAGGTCTGCTGCATCTGCAGCGATGCCGGGAACAGCGCGCGCTGAGCGCCGCTGGCGGTGATCTGGTATCGCTTCATCGGCGTCATTACCGCCTTTGGCCCGAGCAGGCGCAGTCGCGCGACCTGCGGTGCGGGGCCGTCCACGCTCAGCCGGAACGCACGCAGGGGTTGTGCCGTGTCAGCAGCCAGCCAACTCTGCCGATGGCTGGCCGCCTGTGCATCGTGTGCGAGGTCCTGCCAGCGGCCCTGTGCATCCTGCGCCTGCAAGCGGGCGGCGCCGCGCCCGCCATCGGCCCAGTCGACCGCGAGACCGGCCGTGGACTGGGTGCGAGGCAGCATGATCTCGAGCGTATGGGATCCACCTTTTCCGGCTGGAACCGCGACGGTGCCACCGCCTTGCCAGAGCGCCGCCGCCTGCGCTGCATCGACACCGCTGATGCGTGCGCTGAGCGTGCTGTCCAGCGGCTCCATTTCGAAGATGGACACGCCCCAATCGGACGTGCGCTGCGGGCTGGCCAACCGCAGGTAGCGCGCCTGGCGTGGCGCGAAGTACAGCGTTTCCACGTCACCCAGCGAATCGGCCATGGTGTAGGCGGTCTGCCACTGCGTGCCGTCCAGCGAGGTCTGCAGCGAATAGCCTTCCGGGTTGGAGACATCCCAGGTGAGGCGTGCGCCGGCCAGCATTGTTGGCGCGCCGAGGTCGATCTGGAACCAGTGGCCCGGACTGAAGGCACCGCCGGTCACCGTCTTCGGATCGTTGTCGATCAGGTGGCTGATGGCCATCGCCGGAACCTGTTGCGACGACGCACTTGCCTGCCACTGGTCGCGGGCTGGCAGGTTCTGGGCATGCGCGGACATGGCCAGCCCGACAAACAGCAGGACCGCGGTGGGGCGGAAAGAGGAGGGCAGCTTGAGGACCGTGGAGCGTTCAACGCGAAATGCCATTACAGACAGCCTCGCAGGTTCGGCCGGGATCGGGCGAGCGCTACGCTAGCAAGTGATGTAACCGTTTACATGACGCGCTGCGGTAAGGGATGCGGCGGGCGTTGACGGATGTGGCTCTGGACGCATGGCCAGGATCGCCTAGGGTCATTGCCCAAGGTCGAATTGCCCGGGTTGTCATTTGACAACCCGGGTATGTCATGTGCAGACTAGGGAGAGCAAGGAATGTCTCGTGCTCGTCATCCCGACAAGGACGTCGAATGGGTACTGCGGTTCGCGGAAGCTCGAGGTTGGACCCTCCGTGTAGGTGGGAGCCATGCGTGGGGCCGCATGTATTGCCCTTACAACGACACCGACTGCCGATGTGGAGAGTTCTGCGTCGTGAGCATCTGGAGCACGCCGCGCAGTCCTGGCAATCACGCGCGCGCCTTGCGCCGTGTGGTCGAGAACTGCAGTCGTGAGCAATGAGATCAGGCTTCGTCAGAAGCGAAGGGGGCAATCATGGAATTCAACTTCACCCTGAAATACCGCCTGGCGGACACAGGTGATGAAATCGGCGTCCTCGAGCAGCGCCTGGCCGAAGGCGGCTGTGACGATGCGCTTGTGGGCCTTGGGCTACCGGGAAGGCTGGCCCTGGCTTTCTGCCGCGAAGCGGAAAACGCAGCGGCTGCCCTGCGTTCGGCGTTGGACGATGTGCAGCGGGCCGTGCCCGGTGCCGAGCTGGTTGAAGTGAGCCCCGATCTGGTGGGGCTCACTGACGTAGCAGACCTGGTCGGAATGTCGCGTCAGAACATGCGGAAGCTCATGCTGGCCAACCCGCAGTCGTTTCCGTCCCCAGTGCATGACGGCTCGACCTCGATCTGGCACCTCGTCGACATTCTCGGTTGGCTGCGAGCGCGTGGCAGCGACAAAGTCACGGTGGAAATGACGGAACTCGCCGCTGCCGCGTTGCAGCTCAATCTGGACCGGGAAGGGCGCAGGCTTCACTCAAAGACGTAGTGGCGGCAAGAATCGGCGACCACCTCACTAAAGCTCCACCGTCTCCCACCAGCGTGTACCCGCCTGCGGCGCCTGCATGTCCAGCGCTTCGCCCATCATCGGCGTGGCCACCGGCACGTTCTTTGCGCCAGCCAATGCAGTGATGCGCTCGAACGGCTGTTGCCAGGCGTGCAGCGCCAGATCGAAGGTGCCGTTGTGGATCGGCAGCAGCCACTTGCCGCGCAGGTCAAGGTGAGCCTGCAGGGTCTGCTCGGGCTGCATGTGCACGAAGGCCCAGCGCGGGTCGTAGGCACCGGTTTCGATCATGGTCAGGTCGAACGGGCCGTACTTCTCGCCGATGGCCTTGAAGCCGTCGAAGTAGCCGGTGTCGCCGCTGAAGAAGATGCGGAAGTCGCCGTCCTGGATCACCCATGACGCCCACAGGCTGCGATCGCTGTCGCCCAGACCGCGGCCGGAGAAATGCTGTCCCGGGGTGGCGGTCAGGCGCAGGCCGCTGGCTTCGGTCGACTGCCACCAGTCCAGCTGTTCGACCTTGCTGGCGTCCACGCCCCACGCAATCAACTGGTCGCCCACGCCCAGCGGTGCGATGAAGCGCGCGGTCTTGCCGGCCAGCTGCATCACCGCGGCATGGTCGAGGTGGTCGTAGTGGTTGTGCGAAAGGATCACGCCGGCGATCGGCGGCAGCTGGTCGATGCTGATCGGCGGCGCGTGGAAGCGGGCCGGGCCCATCCACTGCACCGGCGAGGCGCGCTCGGAGAACACCGGATCGGTCAGCCAGTATTGGCCACGCAACTTCAGCAGGATCGTGGAATGCCCGAGCCGGAACAGGCTGCGATCAGGCGCGGCGTCCAGGGTTGCACGGTCCAGCGGCAGCACGGGAATGGGGTGGGCGGGCACGGTGCCCTTGGGCTTGTTGAACAGGAACGTCCACCAGATCTCCGCGCCATCGCGCACGCCCATCGCCGGACGCGGCAGGGCATTGCGGAACTTGCCGTCGCGGTACTGCGGCGAATCGGGGAAGTCGGGGAGGGACCAGGACTTGCAGAAGGTGTAGGCGGTCACGGCGAGGATTCCAAGCAAAAGGACAAGGAGCAGGCGCTTCATGGGTGACGTCCGCTGGGTACACTGCACAGTGTAGTTTCGTGTTTTTCAAAAGTACACTGCCGGGTGTAAAATGGTGGCGTCCGTTCAGCTATCCGGTTTCCGCCATGTCCCGTGCCCCGCAACGCCTGACCGACCGCAAACGCGAAGCCATCGTGCGTGCGGCGGTGGAGGAGTTCCGTGCATCGGGCTACGAGGCGACCAGCATGGACCGCATCGCCGAGGTGGCCGGGGTCTCCAAGCGCACCGTCTACAACCACTTCCCGAGCAAGGAAGCGTTGTTCTCGATGATCCTGGAGGAGCTGTGGGAGCGCAGCGTGGCCAGCGACGCACTGCCGTACCGCGCCGACCAGCCGCTGCAGGCGCAGCTGATGCAGCTGCTGGGGCAGAAGCTGGAGCTGCTCAGTGATGCCAACTTCATCGACCTGGCGCGAGTGGCGATGGCCGAAATCATCCACTCACCGGAACGGGCGCAGGCCATCGTCTGCCGCATGGGCGAGAAGGAAAGTGGCGAGAGCGCATGGATCCGCGCGGCAATCGCCGATGGCCGGCTGCGCCAGGTCGATCCGGAGTTCGCCGGCCACCAGCTGCACGGGCTGGTGAAGAGCTTTGCATTCTGGCCGCAGGTGACGATGGGGCAGGCGCCGTTGAACGAACAGGAGCGCGCACGCGTGGCCGAATCGGCGGTGGCGATGTTCCTGGGTTACTACGCGGTCTAGCTGGCGGCGAAGCGGCGGAACTCGTCGGCCGGCAGCGCCGCCGAGTACAGATAACCCTGGCCGACATCCACACCCAGTGCGCGCAGTTGCTGTTCCTGCGCGAGGGTTTCGGTACCCTCGGCCACCACGATCGCACCGCAGCGATGCGCGACTTCGACGATGAAGCGAACGATCGACTGCGACTTGGCGTCGGACAGCGTGGCAATCAACGCCTGCTCGATCTTGACCTCGGCGATGGCCAGCTGCGAGAGCAGGATCAGGGTTGAATAGCCGGCACCGAAATCATCCAGTGACAGCGTGACCTCCGCCGCCAGCAGCTGTGCGATGTTGGCATCGACCACGTCGCGCTCGACGATCTCAGTCCATTCGACGATCTCCAGGCGCAGCATCACGCCGGGCACATCGTGCAGTGCCAGCAATTCCTGCAGGCGCAGGCCGAAGTCGGGCAGGCGCAGTGACTCGGCCGAAACGTTCACGGCGATCTTCAGCTGCGAGCCATCGCGTCGGCACTGCTGCAGGAAGTGGATGGCCGACTGCAGCGTGGCCCATTCCAGTTCAGCCAACCGCCCCTGTCGGCGCAGCAGCGAGATCACCCGCATCGGCGCGATCAGCCGGCCCTCGCCGTCGCGCATGCGCAGCAGTGCTTCGGCGCCGACCAGCTGGCGATCCTGAAGGCGATGCTTGGGCTGGTAGCACAGGGGGGCATCTCCCTGCTGCAACCAGCG
Organism: Stenotrophomonas mexicanensis; assembly: GCF_032911605.1. Lineage (NCBI taxonomy): Bacteria > Pseudomonadati > Pseudomonadota > Gammaproteobacteria > Lysobacterales > Lysobacteraceae > Stenotrophomonas > Stenotrophomonas mexicanensis. Next base: position 65,985 of record NZ_JAWJTG010000007.1, on the reverse strand, counting down.
TTCGAGGGCGACTTCGATCAGGGCGTCGATCTCGCTGTCGCGCTGGATCGGATCGTCGAAGAACACAACGCCTGATTCGATCGCACTCAGCGCCACGGTGATCGCGCGGAACGGAAGATGTCCTTCGTCGGCATCGGCTGGGGGCTTCAGTTCGACCACCGCACAGCGGAACAGCGGCCGGAAGCCGGGCCAATCGCGGCCGACCCGATCGGCCAGGTTGCTGGCCAGCTCGGTGATCTGCGGCTGCGTGCGCAGTTCGGACAAGGTCAGGTCGCGCACCAGGATCGCCAGCGCGGCATCGCCGAACTGGTAGATCTCCAGCTGCCCGGCTGGCAGCGAGGGCAGCAGCCGATGCACCTCGTCGGTGCTGTCGCGCTGCCACAGGCCGTTGTCCTGCAGCAGCCCGTAGCGCAGGCGCAGATCGCGCAGGTTGCCCATCTCGGCCACGATCAGGCAGGCCTTGCCGATGCCGTCGTTGTCGCGCCAGTAATGCTGCAGGCGTTCGCCAAGTGCACGCATGTTGGGCAGGCCACTGATCGGATCGATGCGCAGCCAGGCCTGTTCGCGCTGACGCTGTGCATCGATCTGCGCATCGTTGTAGACCAGCGCGAACACCGCGCCGAGCATCAGCAGCGATAGTGGCAGTGCCAGCAGCCGCTGGATTGCCAACTCCTCCACGGGCAGCTGATTGGCGCCGATGATTGCGACGCCCAGTGCCAGGCCCAACGCAGTGACGGCGATACGCACGCCCCAGGCCTGCAGGATCACGCGCAGCGAGAGCTCATTGAGCATGCGCGGGTGCAGGCGCCTGCGCAGCCAGACGCCGGCCAGCATCTGCAGCGTGGCCTCGAGGCCGGCCGGCAGGAAATACTGGGTGCCGGCAAACTGGTAGCGCGCCAGCAGGCTGGCGGCCAGGCAGGTCAGGCCGCCGCGCCAACCGCCCAGCAGGCCACTGACCAGCAGGATGTCGAAGCCGAGGTGCAGCTTGACCACTCCCTGGGTGTAACGGGCCACGAACCAGGAATTGAACAGGTAGATCAGGCCCAGCGCCACGCCGACATACAGGCGACGGCCTTCAATGGCATGGCCGGCGCGGCGGGTGGCGATCAGCAGCACGCCGATCATGCCGATCACCGCCGTGGCCTGCAGCAGGTACAGCGGCAGGCTGGGCAGGGCGCTGTCCAGGACCTGGGCCGAGACCCGTGAAAGCGCATCCATAGCAGGTTCCCGCCTGTGACCGACGGCCAGTGACGAGCAGCGTAGTCGCAGCAGGGCGCAGGTTCAATTGCACTGGCTGGGTTCGGGCAGGAGGTGTTCGGCCATGAAATCGACAAATGCGCGTACACGCGTCTGCTGATGGCGATGGCTTGGCCAGAGGGCCCAGAAGGTGCTGCGCTCGGTGCTCCATGGGTCCAGGACGCTGATGAGTTCACCGCGGTCCAGCGCATCACGCGTGGCGAAGTCGGGCAGGCACGCAATGCCATGGCCATCAATGGCCATGTGCAGGATCGTCTCAAGATGATTGGCGGTCATTGCGGCAGTCAGCCGTGGCTCAGTGCCTCCCTCATGCGTGGGCAGCGGCCAACGTTCGATCAGGCCGGTGCCGGGAAAGCGATGGAGGAGGCATGCGTGGCCGCTCAGATCATCCGGGTGCTGTGGCGTGCCGCGCTTGGCGAAGTACGCAGGGGCGCCCACACAGAGCAGGCGGGCACTGCCGAGGTTGCGGCCGTGCAGCCTGGAGTCGGCGGGGTTGCCCGTGCGGACAACGGCGTCGAAGCCCTCCTCGATGACATCGACAAGACGGTCGCTGAAGTGCAGGTCGAGTTCGATGGCGGGAAAGCGGTGCGCAAAGGCCGATAGCACCGGCAGCATCAGTCCGCTGGCGAGTGGAAGACTGACCTTCAGGCGACCGCTGGGCGCGGCCTGGGCGTCGGTCAGCTCGCGCTCCGCTGCGGCGACCTCGGTCATGATGCGACGGCAGCGTTCGAGGAACTGCTCGCCTTCGGCAGTCAGGCTGACGCTGCGGGTATTGCGGTTCAGCAGGCGGGCGCCCAGACGCTCCTCCAGCCTGGCGATGGTCTTGCTTGCCGCCGAAGGGGTGATGCCACGCTGTCGCGCTGCGGCCGCGAAGCTGCGTGCCTCGGCGACCAGAACGAAGAGGCTGAGACCGGCAAAGCTGTCCATGACATGGCAATTGATGACGTTAATGTCATTAAAGCACGGACGCAACGATGGATTCTTAGGCGATAGCGTCGTCGATAGCATCAATGGGGTGGCGCCTGGCCACGCTGGAGCTTCATCGACATGTCTGTTGCCTCTGCTGAGACGGCCGGATCATCACGCTTTGGAGTGGTGATTGCGGGCTGCCTGACGGCGCTCACCATTCCGTTGAGCATTGCCAGCCCCGCCGTTGGCATTCCCGCCATCCGGGACGCGCTGGGCGGTTCGCCTGCGGCGTTGTCCTGGATCATCAACGCTTATCTGTTGACCTACGGCTGCACCACGCTGGTGGCCGGTGGGCTGGCCGATCTGCATGGCAGGCGCCGGATCTGGCTTCTGGGCGGCGCGTCGTTTGCGCTGGTCACCGGCCTGATCCCCTTGATGCCCGATGTGGCGTGGATCAATGCACTGCGACTGCTTCAGGGGATGGCGGCGTCGGCTGCGTTTGCCGGTGCGATGGCGTCGCTGGCGCAGGTGTTCGACGGCCAGGCGCGGGCCAGGGTGTTCAGCCTGATCGGCACTACCTTTGGTGCAGGGGCCGCAGGCGGTCCGCTGCTGGCAGGCGGATTGATCGATGCGCTGGGCTGGGAATGGGTGTTCTTCCTGCCTGCGTTGCTGGCCACCCTGACCGTACCGTTGGTCGCCCTGTCATCCGTCGAATCGAAGAGCACCGGTTCGCCACGCCTGGATTGGCTTGGCGCCGTCACCTTCATGCTGGCGCTGGGGTCACTCACCTACGCCATGATCGTGCTGCCGGAACGCGGCCTGTTGCATCCGCAGACGCTGGTACTGCTGGCGCTCTCGATGGTGTTGCTGGCCGCGTTCATTGCCGTCGAGCGCTCACATCGAACACCGCTGCTGGATCTCGGCCTGTTCCGCAACCGGCGCTTTGTCGGCGTGCAGATTCTCGCCGCTGCGCCTGCGTTATCGTACGTCGTCCTTCTGGTGGTGCTGCCGGCGGGGTTCATCGGTGTTGAAGGGCTGCGGCCCACCGAAGCCGGACTGGCGATGGCAGCATTGTCTGCACCCTTGCTGGTTGTTCCCCTGGTTGCCGGTTACCTGCTGCGCTGGATTCCGGCGCGGACGCTGTGCTGTGCTGGCTTGCTGATCGGCGCCCTTGGACTTGCATGGTTGGCCCAGGTGTTCCAGCTACCTTCGGTGCGCTGGATGCCGATGCTGGTCATCGGGATCGGCATCGGTCTGCCTTGGGGGATCATGGATGGCCTGGCGGTCAGCGTGGTTGGCAAAGAGCAGGCAGGCATGGCCGCGGGCATCTTCAACGCAATGCGACTGGCAGGCGATTCCATTGCCCTCGCGCTTGTCGGCATCATGCTCTCATCCCGCATTGGCGGGAGTATGGCGCTTGAGGCCAGCGTCGTGGCCCGTGCCGCCGTGCACAGGCTGTCCATGGGCGACCTTGGCGGAGCGGTGGAGGCATTGCCCGGCGTTTCGAGAACGGCGCTGGCCCAGGCATACATGGAGTCCGTCCGTGGCCAGCTGTTTGTCCTGGCGATGGCGACCGTGCTGACCGCCATCGTGCTCGGGTACCTGTTGCGCGAAGAGGTCGAGCCTGGCCTGCGCAGAGTCGGTCAGTAGCGCGGGTCGGCGATGGCCGGCAGCACCAGTTCGCGCACGAAGCCGGACGGTGACAACTGCAGCAACGCGCGCACCATCGCAACGACGTCGTGCACCGGCACCAGCTCGCCGTCGCCGCGCGCTGCGGCCTCTGCCACCGGCACCGACAGTGCATCGTCGGTGTTGAGGTAGCCCAGCTGCAGGCTGGTCACCGCCAGGCGGCGATCGCGGAAACCCTCGCGCAGTGCATCGGCGATGCCGTTGAGCGCGAACTTGGATGCGCCGAACGCCACTTCCGGGCGGCCGCTGCGTGGCAGTGCCGAGGTCGAGCCGGTCAGCACCAGCTGCGGGCGTGGCGCGCCCAGCACCCGCGGCAGCAGGCGCTGCAGCAGCACCAGGGTGGCGGTGATGTTGACGTCGACGAGTTGGGTGAGTGCGGCATCGCTTTCGTCAAGGAAGGCGTACTCGTCGCTGAAGGCGGTCTGTTCCCAGATGCCCAGGTTGTGGATCAGCACATCCAGATCGGCAGGTGCCTGTGCTGCGATGTGATTCGCAGCCAGGGTGGGCTGGGACAGATCGGCTTCGATCCACTGCAGGGTGACGCCCTCGGGGCATTCAATATCGCGCGGTCGGTTGCGTGAAACGCCGATGACGGTGTCGCCTGCACTGCACAGGCCTTCCACGAACGCCCGACCGAGGCCCCTGCTGGCGCCGATGACCATCAATTTCATGTTGCTTCCTTAGTTGTACTGCGGCGGCCTCAGTCGGCCGCCAGAACGGTGTCCCAATCGGCGAACGCACGCAGGCCGCTGCGTTCGGCGGTAATGATCGAGGCGGTGTTGTCGAGCTGGCAACGGTACTGCGGCTGCAGCCCGGCCGTCTGTGCGGACACGGTCATGGCGTGTACCAGCTGGCGCGCGTGCCCGCGACCGCGGGCCTCGGGCAGCGTCAGCACGCCCATGTCGGCCAGGGCCGGATCCCGGCTCCACGGGTACATGCTTCCCGCGGCAACCAGCCGCTCGCCATCGAAGGCGCCGAACACCTGCCAGTGGTCCAGCTCGACAAAGGCGGCATCCAGATCCTCCTCGCTCGCGCTGGCCTGGAACCCGTCGAACGCGGCTGCGTCGGCCGGGTCGAGACGGCGGATATGTGGCGGTGCAGGGCGCTCGGCCAGGGCTGCAAGTTCTGCGGCAGGGAAGTAGAAGACGCGATCCGCGCCATGCGTGCGCTGGCCGAGCTGTTGCAGGCGCAGTTGCAGCTGCGGGAGCGTCCAGTGCGACTGCGCGTGCAGTTGCAGGCGAGCGGCCAGGGCCGGGCGCAGCAGTGCGCGCGCGGGGCCCGTGACCGGCTGCAGCAGCATGCCGTCCTCGCCCTCATCGAAATCATCGCTGCACGCCAACTGCAGCAGCGGATCATCCTGCAGCATGCGCTGCCCGGAGAACACGCTGCGCCAGGTCGCATCGATCAACGGGGCAAACACATCATCCATGACCGGTGTCTCGCTCAGTGCCGGGGCAGGTCCACCTGCAGGCCGGCGGCCTTCCATTCGGGGTAACCGGCGGCGAGCCGCTGCGCGGTCAGTCCGGCCTCGCGCAGCATCGCCACCGCATCGTTGGACAGCACGCAGTAGGGACCGCGGCAGTACGCGACAATGTGGACGGCACGCGGCAGTTCGTCCATCCGTGCACGCAGTTCCGTAACGGGAATGTTCAGCGCGCCGGGCAGGTGGCCCAGATCGAATTCCTCACGCGGCCGCACATCCAGCAGCACCACGCTGCTGCGTTGTTCCAGCAACTGCTCGACAGTCAGGCCTTCCAGAGCATCGCGGCGCTGCAGGCTGTCGTGGATCACGCCGTGCATCTCGCTGCGCTGGTGGTCGGCATAGTCGCGCAGCGCGGCCAGCAGGTTGCCCAGCGGACCCTCACCACTGCGGTAGAGGATGCGCTTGCCATCCCGTCGGGTCTGAACCAGGCCAGCACGGCGCAGCTGCTGCAGATGCTGGGAGGTATTGGCCACAGACAACCCGGTCAGTTCGGCCAGGCGTTCCACTGCGCGTTCGCCCTGGGCGATGTGCTCCAGCAGGGCCAGGCGATGGGCATGGCCGAGCGTGCGGGCGATCTCGGCCAAGGCTTCCAGCGGGGAGAGCGGTGGCTCTGTTGCAGCGTTCATGCGGCGCACGCTAGCATCGCTCTATCATTCAAGCAAATAATTGAAGGTGCGCGATATGGCTGGCTTGGCGACATTCGTGATGGATGCGGTGGTAGTCGGCGTGGGAGCGACCGCAGTGATGGACCTGTGGGCGCTGGTGCAGCGGCGGCTGCTCGGCATTCCCTCGCTGGATTTCGCGATGGTGGGCCGCTGGCTGGGGCATCTGCCGCGCGGGCGCTTCCGCCACGATGGCATCGGCCGCTCGGCAGCGGTCAGTGGCGAGCGCGCGCTGGGTTGGACCGCGCATTACGTGATCGGTGTGGTCTTCGCCGCGTCGCTGCTGGCCGTGGTGGGGAACGGTTGGGTGCAGGCGCCGACACTGTGGCCGGCGCTGGCCTTCGGCATCCTCAGCGTCGCCGCACCGTTCCTCATCCTGCAGCCGGGCATGGGCGCGGGCATTGCCGCTTCGAAGACCCCGGCGCCGGGCAAGGCGCGCCTGCGCAGCCTGGTGGCGCACAGTGTGTTCGGCCTGGGCATGTACCTTTCCGCGTTGTTGTTGGCTGCGGTCCATGCAGGATGAGCGAGAATCCGTGGGGTCACCGGCAACAGGAACACCTCGGCATGGAAGCACCCAAACTCATCACTGATGACATGCCGCTGCCGTGGGCGTGGCAGGACGCATTGGCCGATGCGCGCATCGAGCGGCAATCGATCGGTGTGTCGCGTGCGGATGTTGCCCGCGTGCATCGGCCGGGCCAGGCCGATGCCTTCCTGAAGTCGGAAGTGATCGACGCCTTCAGTGAGCTGGGCGATGAGATCGCACGCCTGCGTTGGCTGCAGGCACAGGGACAACCGGTGCCAACGGTGATTGCCACTGCCGAAGAGGCGGGCCGGCGCTGGTTGCTGATGAGCGCGCTGCCTGGCCGCGACCTGGCCTCGTCGCCGGAGCTCGCGCCGCAGCAGCTGGTGGAGCTGCTGGCCGACGCGCTACGCGGGCTGCATGCGTTGCCGGTGGCAGCCTGTCCGTTCGACCAGCGACTGGCCTCGCGCGTGCAGGTTGCGCAGGCCCGCGTTGAAGCGGGCCTGGTGGATGCCGATGATTTCGATGACGAACGCCTGGGGCAGAGCCCACAGCAGGTCTTCGCCGAACTGTGCAGTACCCGGCCCGACCATGAAGACCTGGTGGTCAGCCATGGAGACGCCTGCCTGCCGAACCTGATGGTGGCCGGGGCCGCTTCACTGGTTTCATCGACTGTGGCCGGCTGGGTGTGGCCGACCGCTACCAGGACCTGGCGCTGGCCGCGCGCAGCCTTGTCTACAATTTCGACAACACGCGTTGGGTGGCGCCGCTGTTCAAGCGCTACGGCATGGTTGCCGACGAACGACGGTTGGCGTTCTACCGGTTGCTCGACGAATTTTTCTGAGCCCGCGCATGGCTGGCGATGGCCGCGCAGATCAGGCCACCGACCACGCTCAGGTGTTCCAGCGCGAAGAACAGGGCCAGCTGCTGTTCGGCGCCGTGCTTGTTCCAGAAGGTATGCACGATGACGATGGTCAGCAGCATGAACACCGCCAGCGCGCCGCTGCCCAGCCAGAGCAGGCGATCAAGCAGCAGGCACAGTGCGCCGCCCAGCAGCACCACGGCGCTGGCGATGTTGAACAGCACAGGCGGTTGCAATCCGGCCGCCTGCATTTCGGCCACGCTGTTGTCCCACGCCAGCAGCTTGGCCAGGCCCGAGGACAGGAACACCACGGCCAGCAACAGCCGCGCGAGGAACCACAGCACGCGGCTGTCGAGCAGGGTGGTGATCATCCGTGGCATGCAGGAACTCCGGGTTGAGCGTGGGACAGGCCGCGCAGCATGGGGCCTCAACCGCAGTTGAGGTCAAGGCTGGCTGAACGGAGCCCGATGGTGGCCAGCTCGACGTATTTAAATTGGACGAACGTTCGTTCACCATTTGCGGCATGAACCGAATCGACCGCAATGAGCAGCGCGTGACCCTGATCCTGCAGGCCGCCCTGCAGTGCTTCCTCGCGAAGGGATTCCACCAGACCAGCATGCGTGACATCGCGCAGGCGGCCGGCGTCAGCCTGGGCAATCTCTACAACCACTTCCCGGGCAAGGAAGCGATCATCCTGGCGGTGGCGGTGGCCGAGAGCGAAGAACTGGCACCGTTGCTGCAGCGACTGGCCGCGTCCGATGGCGAACGCACACAGGTGATGGCCTTCCTGCAGGACTTCCATGCGCTGTGCCGGCAGCCGGAATGGGCAACACTTGCGGTGGAGGTGCTGGCCGAGAGCGCACGCAATCCGGCCGTGGCCGAGGCCTTCGCGGCCAATCGCAGGCAATTGCAGGCGACGCTGGCCGAAGCCCTGCAGCAGATGGCACAGCGCGAACGTCGGCGTCCCGTACTGGCGCCGGCACTGCAGGCGCAGGTGCTGCTGGATGCCATCGAAAGCGATGCGCTGCGTCGGGGGCTGGGCGAAGCCGAGGGCACCGATGAAGCATCGCTGGATCTTGGCCTGCTCGCGCTGCTGCTCGGGGCACGCGCATGAATGCTGCTGACCGGCGGTTGCACGGTCTGGACTTGGCGCGTTACCTGGCACTGGCCGGCATGGTGCTGGTGAATTTCCGTCTGGCGATGGCCGTGCCCGCAGAGGCTGAGGGTTGGCTGGCAGGGTTCTTCCATCTGCTGGAAGGCAAGGCTTCGGCGACGTTCGTTACGCTGGCTGGCTTGGGCCTGGTGCTGGCCACGCAGCGGCAAGGGTGGTGGCCGGCCAGCGTGCAGACCTGGAGGCGCGCGCTGTTCCTGATGGTGCTGGGCCTGCTCAACCTGACCCTGTTCCCGGCCGATATCCTGCACTACTACGCGGTGTATTTCGCGTTGGCAGTGCTGTGGCTGCGTGCCTCGCCGCGGGTGTTGCTGGCCAGCATCGTGGGCCTGGCGGCCTGTTCGTTCTGGGCGTTGCTGCATTGGGATTACAGCCAGGGATGGAACTGGCAGACGCTGGAATACGCCGGTCTGTGGCAATGGCCGGGCGCGGCCCGCAACCTGCTGTTCAATGGCTTCCACCCGTTGATGCCGTGGCTGTGCTTCTTCCTGCTGGGCATGCTGCTGGCGCGCCTTCAGTTGTCGCAGCCTCGGGTGCAGCATGCATTGCTGGTGCTGGGGCTGCTGCTGATCGGCGCCGGCCAGGGCGTGCAGCATATTGCGCAGGGAACGCCGTGGCAGGCGTGGCTGGGTACGCAGCCGATGCCGCCAGGACCCGCCTACGTGCTTACCGGTGCGGGCGCAGCCTGCAGTGTCATCGCCGCCTGCCTGTGGCTGACGCGTGTACGCCCGGGCGACTGGCTGGAGCCGTTCACCGCGGCCGGGCGCATGACCCTGACCCTGTACGTGGGTCACATCCTGCTGGGCATGGGCACGCTGGAAAGCCTGGGCCTGCTTGATGGCAGTGCCTCGCTCGCGTCGGTGCTGTTGTGGGCGCTGCTGTTCCTGATGCTGGCGACCGGCGCGGCGTGGCTGTGGTCATGGCAGTTCGCGCGCGGTCCACTGGAGGCGGTGATGCGCCGTATTGCAGGCTAGTTCTTTGGTCGTGCCGAGGCGATGTTGTGACGGACATGTCTGTGTCGCGGCGAGCGCATCTGCGATAGTGGCGGCAGGTAACACTTTCCGCTTGCATCCATGTCATTCGCTTCGGCGCAGCATCTCGGCGAAGTCCTGCAACAATCCTATGGCATCACCCCCACCGCCGTGGTGCCACGCCCGGTGGGCGCCGACGCCAATGCCAGCGTGTATCGCGTCGATGCGCGGCACGGGCAGTGGTGGTTGAAATGCCGCACCTACCAGGTCGACCCATCGGTGTGGGACAGCCTGCACTGGATGCGCGGCACGTTGGGTATCGATGAGATCGTCGCGCCGTGGCCGGCACTGACCGGTGGTGCGTCGGTGCAACGTTGGGGATTGCAGTTCACCCTGTTCCCTTATGTGGAAGGCCAGTCCGGATTCGAGGCAGCGTTGAGCCGCACCCAGTGGAAACGGCTGGGTGAGGTGCTGCGGCGCCTGCACGGTGCGCAGCTGCCGGCGGAACTGCAGCAGGCGCTGCCGATCGTCCGGCTGGAAACCGCGGCGCTGGAGACCGTCGGGCAGTGGTTGGCCGGCGAGGGCCTGGCGGCCGCGAAGGACGGGCTGGGCCGCGCATTCGTTTCGGTATGGGACCAGCAGCATGCGCGCATCGCGGCGCTGCATGCGCAGGCACGGGAACTGCTTGCGGCCTTGCAGGACGTGCCGGTAGACCTGCACCTGTGCCACACCGATCTGCATGCCGGCAACCTGCTGATGGGCAATGACGGTGGGCTGCACCTGATCGATTGGGATGGCCTGTCGCTGGCACCGCGCGAGCGCGACCTGATGTTCATCGGTGCGGCGGTTGGCGGGCGCTGGGGACGCGAGAATCCGCTGGGCTTCGAGGACGGCTACGGCAGCGACCGCGGCGATCCGCGCTGGATCGCCTGGTACCGGCACTGGCGCATCCTGCAGGATCTGATCGAGTTCCAGCAGGTGCTGCTGGGCAGCGATGGTGAGGAGCGCTCGCCGCAACTGCGCCGGCAGTCACTGCACTTCCTGGGGGAGCAGTTCGCGCCGGGTAATGTGTTTGATGCGGCGGAGCGGGTGTATCGCGCGTTGTAAATGCACGTCACCTGCCATGGGTGAACCGTCGCGCTTCGCGCGATGAGTCGAGCATGGCTCGACTCTACAGTCACGCTCGGCAGCTCTTTGTGCCGCCATCGTTGATCGGGCGGACAGGAATCATCCGCGCATGGCGCGGATCTACTCGGCGGGCTTGGCTGCCGCCGAGGCCGCTGCGCTTGCGGCGCGGCGCGACAGCACGGCCTCGCGATGGGCGATGTAGGCGTTGGCGGCGAGGATGATGCCGGCACCGATGATCGTCCAGCGGTCCACCGTTTCGTTGAACAGCAGCCAGCCGAACAGCGTCACCAGTGGCAGTTGCAGGAAGCTGATCGGGGTCAGTGCCGAGACTTCACCCAGGCGCAGCGCACGCGTCCACAGCAGCTGGCCGATGGTGCCCAGCACGCCGGTGGCCAGCAGCCACAGCCACGCCATGCCGGTGGGCCAGACCCACACGAACACGGCCGGCACCAACGACAATGGCACCCAGAACACGTAGGTGTAGAGCACTACGGTATCGGCACTGTCGATGCGGGTGAGCTGCTTGATCTGGATCGCCACCAGCGAGCTGAGCACGGCGGCGGCCACCGCGACCAGGCTGCCAGCGGTGAAACCGGCGGTGCCGGGACGCACGATCACCAGCACGCCGATGAAGCCGACCACGACCGCGGCCCAGCGGCGCACGCGCACGGTCTCGCCCAGCCACAGCACGGCTGCGATGGTGACGAACAGCGGCGTGGAGTAGGAGAGCGACACCGCCTGCGCCAACGGCAGGTGGCCCAGTGCCCAGAATGCGCACAGCATCGAACCCAGGCCGATCGCACTGCGCACGAAGTAGCGCGGCAGCTGTTGGGTCTTCAGCGGCGCGTGGCCCGGCCGCAGCAGCATCGGCAGCAGTGCCAGCAGGCCGAAGGCATTGCGGAAGAACGCCACTTCCTGGGTGGGCACGTAGCGCGTGGCGTAGCGGATCGCCAGGGCCATCAGGCCGAATGCCATCGTGCTGCCGAGCATCAGCAGCGCCGCCCGCATCGGGGTGGCGCTGGGGGAGAGGGCGGGGGTGTTCACCACTGTGCGCCGAGCAGGCGGGGCTCCGGTTCGATCGGCACGCCGAACTTCTCCAGCACGGAAGCAGAGATGCGTCGCGCCAGCGCCAGCAGTTCAGCGCCGGTGGCGTTGCCGTGGTTGACCAGCACCAGTGCGTGGCTCGGCGCCACGCCAGCATCGCCTTCGCGGAAGCCCTTCCAGCCGCAGGACTCGATCATCCATGCCGCCGAGACCTTGCGCTTGCCGTCCTGGTCGGACGGGAACACCGGTAGCTCGGGGAAGTGCTGCAGCAGCACGTCGACCTGTTCCAGCGGCAGCACCGGGTTCTTGAAGAAGCTGCCGGCGTTGCCCAGTACATCCGGGTCGGGCAGCTTGCGGCGGCGGATCGCGATCACCGCATTGGCCACGTCCACCGCGCTCGGCAATTCCACGCCCTGCGCCTGCAGTTCCTCGCGGATGCCGGCGTAGTCCATGCGCAGGTCATGCAGCAGTGGCAGCTTCAGTTCGATGGCGGTGATCAGGTAGCGGTCCATCTGCTGCTTGAACACGCTGTCGCGGTAGGCGAAGCCACACTGTTCGTTGTCCAGCCGCACCCAGGCCTGTTCCTGGCAGTCCCAGGCTTCGACGGCCTGGATGAACTCGCCGACCTGCGCGCCGTAGGCGCCGATGTTCTGGATCGGCGCGGCACCGGCGGTGCCGGGAATCAGGGCGAGGTTTTCCAGGCCGGACAGGCCTTCCTGCAGCGACCACATCACCAGGCCGTGCCACGGCACACCGGCACCGGCGCGGATCACGGCATGGTCGGCGCGATGCTCGAGGAAGCTGATGTCACGGTTGCCGAACACCAGCACGGTGCCCGGCAGGTCCTCGGCGATCAGCACATTGCTGCCGGCACCCAGCACCAGCAGCGGGCCGCTGGCCACTTCGGGCAATGCCAGCACTTCCGGCAGCAGCGTGGGATCGTGCAGTTCCAGCAGCTGAGCGGCGCTGGCCTGCACATGGAAGGTGTTCAGGGCCTGCAGCGGCGCATTGCGGGTGAGCGTCCAGCGCAGCGGGGCGTTGCCGTCGACGGTATCCATGGGCGCGCTCACAGTGGGGCCACCGCGCCGCGGCTCGGCGCTTCGCGGCGGCGACGGATCGCCTCCACGCATTCGGAGACGAGGGCCGGGCCACGGAAGATCAGGCCGCTGTAGCACTGCACCAGCGCCGCACCAGCAGCCATCTTGGCCACCGCGTCGGCACCTGACAGGATGCCGCCAACACCGATCAACGGCACCGACTCGGGCAGGCGCGAACGCAGACGGCGCAGTACCAGGGTGGACTGCTCCAGCACCGGCGCGCCGGACAGGCCGCCGGCCTCGTGGGCCAGCGGGTCGCCGGCCACCTTGCTGTGGTCGATTGTGGTGTTGGTGGCGATCACGCCGTCCACCTGCAGTTCGCCCAGCACGCGGGCGGCGGCATCGATGTCGCGCTCGCTGAGGTCGGGCGCCACCTTGACCAGCATCGGCACGCGGCGACCGTGGCGGGCCGCGAGATCTTCCTGGCGGTCGCGCAACTGGCTGACCAGCTGGCGCAGCGCGGTTTCTTCCTGCAGTTCACGCAGGCCGGCGGTGTTGGGCGAGGAGATGTTGACGGTGATGTAGTCGGCCAGCGGGTACACCTTGTCCAGGCAGGCAATGTAATCGTCCACGGCCTGTTCGTTCGGGGTGTCCTTGTTCTTGCCGATGTTGATGCCGAGCAGGCCGCGGCGGTTGCGCGCGCGCTCGACGTTGCGCACCAGCGCGTCCACGCCCGCATTGTTGAAGCCCATGCGGTTGATGATCGCGTTGTGTTCCGGCAGGCGGAACAGCCGCGGCTGCGGGTTACCGGCCTGCGGGCGCGGAGTGATGGTGCCGATCTCGACGAAGCCGAAACCCAGCGCGAACAGCGCATCGATGTGCTCGCCATTCTTGTCCAGGCCGGCGGCCAGGCCGACCGGATTGGGGAAGGTCAGCCCGAACACCGTGCTGGGCATCGGCGCGATGCGTGCGGCCAGCAGCGGCGTGGTGCCGGTGCGGTAGGCCAGGTCCAGTGCGGACAGGCCAAGGCCGTGGGCGCGCTCGGCGTCGAGCGAGAACAGGAAGGGGCGGGCAAGCGAATACATGCGTCGGTTCAGTCCAGCGTGCCGAGGAAGGCTCGGGTTCGATATTCAAAAGCGACCTGGCCGTCGACCGCGTGGGCGGCGAACAGGTCCTGCAGAGCGTCGATCATCGGCGCGTGACGCGGATGACCGGCTTGCGGAGCATAGGAGGAGGACAGCAGGCGCCCGCGCAGGGCGTCGACGTCCAGATGCTGTACGTTCGGCAGCTCGACCATGCCGCGCAGACCGGGGCCGAACCAGGCCTGCATGGTGGCATCGTCCTGGTAGCGCTCGGCCACGGCGGAGTAGTCGGTGCCGTAATCCAGCAGCAACTGTTCGTAGCCGACCAGGAACGGACTGGCATCAAGCAGGCGCGAATTCCAGTAGATCAGTGCCAGGCCACCCGGGCGCAGGATGCGCTGCCACTCGGCGCGCACCGCCACGGTGTCGAACCAGTGGAAGGCCTGCGCGACACTGACCAGATCGATGCTGGCGTCGTCCAGTGTGGTGGCCTCGGCGCGGCCGTCGACCGCGCGGAACTGCGGGTACTGCGGGGCCAGCCACTCCTCGGCCGCGCCACGCATGGCGGCGTTGGGTTCAACCGCCACCAGCGGATGGCCGCTGGCCAGGAACAGGCAACTGGAAATACCGGTACCGGCGCCGATGTCGGCGACCAGCGCCTCGCGGCTGACGCCCATCGGGCCGTGCAGCCATTCCAGCAGCGCGGGTGGATAATCGGGCCGGTAACGGACGTAGTCGGCGACGCGGCTGCTGAAGCGTTCAGTGCTGTCGGAGGCGGTCATGGCAGTCAGTTCGACATCGCAGCGAGCCAGGCCAGGCCGCCGAAGAACAGGATGAAGACCAGGATGGCGGCGATCACGGCGCCGACCATCACCCAGCCCAGTACCAGACCGGTGACGGCCAGGCCATCGCCTTCCAGTTCATGCGGGCGGCGGCGGATCTCGGCGCGGGCCATGTGGCCGGTGATGATGGCCACGATGCTGGCCACGAAGGGCAGGACGGTCCAGCTGGCGATGCCCATGACCAGGCTGACCACGGCCAGGGCGCTTGTCTGTCGGGGTGCCACGCTCATCGGGGTCCTCCTTGGCAGTGTGCACATGATAGTGCCTCTGCCCGGGCAATCCCATGCCCGGCGGATGCGATGGTGGGCGTCGACCTTGGCGGACGAAGGGCATTTCAGCCGTGGTAGGCGTCGACCTTGGTCGACGAAAGGCATGCCAACCAAGGTTGGCAACTACCGGAGTGCCGGTGTCAGCCCATCAACACCTGGCCACCATCCACGTTGAGCACATGGCCGGTGATCCAGCGCGCCAGCGGCGAGCACAGGAACAGGGCGGCATCGGCGATCTCACGCGGGTGGCCGAAGCGACCGAACGGAATCTTCGCCAGCGTACCGTGGTACAGGGCGGGATCTTCGGTGCGGCGGCGGTCCCAGAGGCCGTCATCGAACTCGATCGAGCCCGGTGCGATCGCGTTGACGCGGATCCGGTCCTTGGCCAGCGCGAGGGCCTGCGAGGTGGTGTAGTGCGACAGCGCGGCCTTGGCAGCGGCGTAGGGCGCACCACCGGGACGCGGCTGCTGCGCGGCGATCGAAGACAGATTGAGGATGCAGGCGTCGCTGGATTTGCGCAGCCAGGGCAGGGCCAGGCGCGAGGCCCGTACCGCCGCCATCAGGTCGATCTGCAGGCTGGCGGCCCAGCCATCCTCGTCATCGGCCATGCCGTAGCCGGTGGCGTTGTTGACCAGTACATCGATGCCGCCGAGGGTATCGGCGGCGGCTTGCAGCCAAGCCTGGATCTGGCTGGCATCGCCCAGATCGGCAGGGAACGCATGCAGGTCGACACCCTGTGCCTGTGCATCGGCACGCAGGGCGTTCAGGCCGGCCTGGCCGCGAGCGCAGACCGAGACCTGCGCACCGGCGCCGGCAAACGCCAGCGCCATTTCACGGCCAATGCCCTTGCTGCCGCCGGCGACCAGCACGCAGCGGCCGGTGAAATCAATCACCGGCTTGCCAGCCTGAAGAGCCGAGCCATGCTCGGCTGTATTTCCTGCGGTGTTCATGGCGCATCCTGCCGAGCATGGCCCGGCACTACAGATAGCGTTACAGGTCGAACTTGATGCCCTGGGCCAGCGGCAGCGAATCCGAATAGTTGATGGTGTTGGTCTGGCGGCGCATGTAGACCTTCCATGCATCCGAGCCGGACTCGCGGCCACCGCCGGTGTCCTTCTCGCCACCGAAGGCACCACCGATCTCCGCACCGGACGTGCCGATGTTGATGTTGGCGATGCCGCAGTCGCTGCCGGCGGCCGACAGGAACTTCTCGGCGGTCTTCAGGTTCTGGGTGAAGATCGAGGACGACAGGCCCTGCGGCACGCCGTTCTGCATGTCGATGGCTTCGTCGATGCTGTCGTACGGCATCACGTACAGGATAGGCGCGAAGGTCTCATGCTGGACCACGGCGTCGCTGTTCTTCAGGCCCGAGACGATCGCCGGCAGCACGAAGTTGCCTGCGCGGTCGATGCGGGTGCCGCCGGTTTCGATGGTGCCGCCGGCCGCCTTGGCCTGGGCGATGGCATCGAGGAACTGCTGCACGGCGCCATCGCTGTTCAGCGGGCCCATCAGGTTGGCGGCGTCGGTCGGGTCGCCGATCTTGCCTTCCACCTGCTTGTAGGCCTTGACCAGCGTGGCCAGCACGTCGGCATAGATCGAGCGGTGCACGATCAGGCGGCGGGTGGTGGTGCAGCGCTGGCCGGCGGTACCGACGGCGCCGAACACGATGCCCGGCACGGCCAGCTTCAGGTCGGCGGTTTCGTCCAGGATGATGGCGTTGTTGCCACCCAGCTCCAGCAGGCAGCGGCCGAGGCGGCGCGCAACCTTTTCGTTGACGGTGCGGCCAACCTGGGTCGAGCCGGTGAAGCTGATCAGCGGCACGCGGCGGTCATCGACCATCTTCTCCGACAGCGCGGTGCCGGCATCGTTGATCAGGAAGAAGATGTCCGGGAAGCCGGCTTCACGCAGGGCGTCGTTGCAGATCTTCAGCGAGGCGATGGCGGTCAGCGGCGTCTTGTTGGACGGCTTCCAGATGCACACGTCGCCGCAGATGGCGGCCAGGAACGAGTTCCAGCTCCATACCGCGACCGGGAAGTTGAAGGCCGAGATGATGCCGACCAGGC
This sequence comes from Stenotrophomonas mexicanensis, assembly GCF_032911605.1. Lineage (NCBI taxonomy): Bacteria > Pseudomonadati > Pseudomonadota > Gammaproteobacteria > Lysobacterales > Lysobacteraceae > Stenotrophomonas > Stenotrophomonas mexicanensis. The sequence continues at coordinate 48,993 of NZ_JAWJTG010000007.1, read as the reverse complement.
CCAGCGGGTGGTACTGCTCGTACATGCGGTGGCCGGGGCGCTCGGAATGCATGGTGTAGCCGTACAGCATGCGGCTCTGGCCCACGGCGAAATCGGCGATGTCGATCATCTCCTGCACTTCGCCATCGCCTTCCGGCTTGCTCTTGCCCATCTCCAAGGCGACCAGCGAGCCCAGGGCGTCCTTGTGCTTGCGCAGTGCTTCGCCGCACAGGCGCACGGCTTCACCGCGGCGCGGAGCCGGCGTGGTGCGCCAGATCTTGAAGGCTTCCTGGGCGCGAGCGACGACGGTCTCGTACTCGGCCTCGGTGGTCGCGCGGACCTGCGCGATCGGCTCGCCGGTGGTCGGGTTGACCGGGGTGATCAGCTCACCGCTGGTCGCGCTCGACCACTCCCCGTTGCCCAGGTACGTGCCAGCGTTGATCGCGTCCAGGCCAAGGGACTTGAGCAGCTCGGAAGACATGCAGACTCCTGTGTTTCGTTACGTTGTTTGGCGCCATCGCGGGCAGGTGGGGGCGCGATGAACAGAACCCCCGATGGTAGCAGAGGGTGATGGTGGGGCTTTGGTGCGGTGCGGGGTGAGGCTGTGTGCGGGATCGTCAATACCTTGACGTTCCAGGCGTTGGCGCGATCACCGGCCGGTTCAGGCTTGACGCAAATCGACGCATCTTGAAGTATTGCGATACATTAAAAAATACTAGTATTTATAATGGCTTAGCACTCATTCGAGGTGTACGGTAACGACTTCTGCCTCAGACTTTTCTATCTTTTGTGTGTGATTTCATTCACAATGCCTCCACATTTGATTGACGAAATCCCGACGAAGCCGTGCTGGAAGGGGAGTCCATGCACGTGACGACGAATCCTTCGGCGTCGTGTCGGGCCGACAATGGAGAAGTGCTTTGCTACATGGATCAGTAGAAGACCTTCGCGCGGAGCAGGCCCGAACAGGTCGCCGCCGCGTCGAGGCCCGGGCCGCCCTTGAGCTGGGACTGCGCCTGGGCGATCTGCTGCTCTTGCCGGGCATGGCCGTGCTCTCCCACATGCTGCTGAACGGAACAGGCGCGCCAGACTCCTCCCAGCGCATCGTGTTCGGCGCGGTGATTCTCAGCGCCATCGTCTGCTTCTCTGTAGCGCCGGTGTACCGCAACTGGCGGATCCGGGGCCTTCTGGCGGACCTCTGGCTGTTGCTGCTGGCCTGGTCCGGCACCTTCGCGCTGTTTTCCCTCTATGTCGTGCTGGTTGGCCTTGCTGACGCGGTGCCCTCTGCCTGGCTTGTTGGCTGGTATGTCCTCGGGTTGTGCGCCATGTCGGCCCTGCGCGTGCTGTTGAGGGTGCAGTTGCATCGCCTGCGCTCGCGGGGCATGGATCATGAGCGCATCCTGCTGGTCGGGCTGCGGGCACCTGCCCTGAGGCTGCATCGCCTGCTGCGCGGGAAGCCGGAACTGGGCAAGGACGTGGTTGGCTATTTTGCCACTGCCGGTGATATCGCCACCCGTCGTGGTGGGGATTCCCCGCAGCGGCTGGGTGTCCTGGAAGATGTACCGAAGTACATGGATCAGCACCGGGGTGAGTTCGACCAGGTCTGGGTGTCCATGCCGATGGGGCATGCGGCTGCAATCAAGGACATGCTCAAGCAGATCGAGCGATTCCCGGTGCCGGTACGCCTGATTCCAGACACCACGGGGCTGGGGGCGTTGAATCCCGGCGTGCACCAGGTGGGTGACGTGCCGATGATCGGCGTGCGCCAGGGCTTGGTGGATCATCGCTTCCGCCTGTTCAAGCGGGTTGAGGACATCGTTGTGGCAGGCATTGCGGTGATCCTTCTGGCGCCGCTGTTTGCCCTGCTGGCGATTGGCGTGAAGCTGAGTTCGCCGGGCCCTGTGCTGTTCCGCCAGAAGCGCCATGGGCTGGGCGGCAAGGAATTCTGGATGCTGAAGTTCCGCTCCATGCGCGTGCATGCAGAGGGCACAGGGCAGATCACCCAGGCGACGCGTGGTGATCCGCGGGTGACCCGGTTCGGCGCCTTCCTGCGTCGCAGCAGCCTGGATGAGTTGCCACAGTTCTTCAATGTGCTGGGCGGGAACATGTCGGTGGTGGGGCCGCGGCCGCATGCGATCCAGCACAACGACCACTATGAACGGGTAATCGAGCGTTACATGCACCGGCACTACGTCAAGCCTGGCATCACCGGCTGGGCGCAGGTGCATGGGTTGCGTGGCGAGACGCCGGAGCTGCGCTCGATGAAGAAGCGCGTTCAGTACGACATCGACTACATCCGGCGATGGAGCCCGACGCTGGATGTGCGGATCATCGTGCTGACCGCGCTGAAAGTGCTGGGGCAGAAGTCGGCCTATTAAGGCAGCTTGATCCTGGAACTGCGACGTAATCCCATGAATCTGTTGGCGATTTCATCGCCTGTAATGCGCGTGTAAGGTATGCTGTGCGGCTGCTGCCGTTCCAGGTTGTTTCTGGTTGCGTGCGCCGCAAGGAATGCCACAGGGTCCAGATCAGTGTTCAAGAACGTTCTTTTTGTATGTGTGGGCAACATCTGCCGCAGCCCTTCAGCGGAGGTCATGCTGAGAGAGGCTGTCTCTGGCAAGGGCATCCAGGTGTCTTCGGCTGGGCTTGGTGCGCTGGTTGGTCACGGTATTGATGCCACCGCGCAGGAGCTGCTGGTGGAGCAGGGTCTGGATGGCCTGGCCCACCGTGCCCGCCAGATCGATGACGCCATTCTCGGCGTGGCGGATCTGGTGCTGACCATGGAGCGGAAGCACGTTCGCCGCATTGCCGAGATCGCCCCCCAGGCATCCGGCAAGACCTTTCTGCTGGGCAAATGGCAGCAGGATCGGGAGATTCCTGATCCTTATCGCCAGCAGCGCCCGGCGTTCGAGCATGTTTACAAGTTGATGGCCGAGGGCGTGGAGAGTTGGGCGCGTCATCTTTAGATTGCTGCCCGCTTCGCCGGATCGACCAACCCACCTTCCTATTTGAATCCAAGCGCATATGACCACTGATTCACGCTCCATCGCACAGGATGACGCAGAAGAGATTGATCTTCGCCAGTTGCTCGGTACCTTGGTCGACCACAAGTGGTGGATCCTGATCATTACCGGCGCGTTTCTGGTTGCATCTGTCGCGTACGTATTTCTGGTCACGCCGATCTATCGTGCGGATGCAATTGTACAGGTTGAGCCGAAGACCCCTTCGCTTCCTGGCCTGACTGACCTAAGCCAATCGCTTGGCATCAATGCCGGCACGGCAGAGGCGGCGACCGAGATCGCATTGATCAAATCCCGTTCAGTAGTGGGCAGCGCTGTTGATGCGCTGCGTCTGGACATCGAGATCATTCCCAGGCGTTTCCCTTTGATCGGCGGCTATTTCGTGCGTCGGGCCGAGAAGCGCGATCCCGGTCAGCTTGCGAGCCCGCTCTTGGGTCTCTCCAGCTTCGGCTGGGGTGGTGAGCAGCTTCGGATCTTCCAGCTTGATGTTCCTGCGGCCCTGCTGACCACCGATCTGGAGCTGGTCACTGGAGAAGGTGGGCGCTATGAACTGTTCGACGAAGATGGTCGACAATTGCTGTCCGGGGCTGTGGGCACAGTTGCCAGCGGCAATGATGTGACGATTCAAGTCGAGACGCTGAAGGCCCATTCAGGCATGCGGTTCAAGGTAATCCGTCATCGCCACCTCAGCGTAGTTAGCGCTCTTCAGCAGGAAGTTGGAGTCGGTGAGGCCGGAAAAGACTCCGGCATTCTTACGCTGACCTACGAGAATGCAGATCCCGATCTCGCAAGGAGCTTCCTGCAGCAGGTTGCGCAGGCCTATGTTCGGCAGAACGTGGAGCGCAACTCTGCGGAGGCCTCTGCACAGCTGACCTTCGTCAAGGAACAACTGCCAAACGTACGCAACCAGGTCGACGCCGCCCAGAAGGCGTTGAGTGCGTATCAGATGCGCGCTAACTCTGTGGACTTGACCCTGCAGACCAAGGGGTTGCTTGATCAGGAGGTGGCGGTTGAAACCAGTATCCAGCAGTTGCGCTTGCAACAGGCTGAAATGGATCGGAAGTTCACCAGGGACCATCCGGCATATCAGGCATTGATGCGCCAGATTGGCGACTTGGAGTCGCGCAAGAATGGCTTCCAAGGCCAGGTGAAACAGCTTCCGGAAGCGCAGCAGGAACTTCTGCGCCTGACCCGAGATCTGCAGGTCAGCAACGAGATGTACACCGCGATGCTGAATCAAGCGCAGCAGCTGGATGTTGCGCGTGCCGGCACGGTCGGTAACGTTCGCATCGTGGATGCTGCGGATGTGGATGCTACCGAGCCGGTGAAGCCGCGAAAGGGCATGGTTGTGCTGGTTGGGACTCTTCTGGGCGCCTTCCTTTCCATCGGTCTGGTCCTCTTGCGACAGCTGCTCAATCGCGGTGTCGAAGATCCATCTCAGATCGAAGAAATCGGCCTGCCGGTCTACGCGTCCATTCCTGTCAGTCCAGGGCAGCAGTCTGATTCGGTACGCGGCAAGTTCCGCGCCGACGGCAAGCTGCATTTGCTGGCAATGAAGGATCCGGCGGACCTTGCGATCGAGGCAGTACGCAGCCTGCGGACCAGCCTGCACTTCGCACGTCTGGAGGCGAAGAACAATATCGTTCTGATTTCCGGTTCCAGTCCTAACGCGGGCAAGACATTCGTCTCGTCCAATCTGGCAGCTGTGATCGCGCAGGCGGGTCAGCGCGTGCTGATTATCGACGCCGACATGCGCAAGGGTACGCTGCACAAGGCGCTGGGCGCGACCCAGACGCCGGGCCTGTCCGACGTGCTGGTCGGCAAAGCGACACTGGAAACCGCCATCCGTACCGTGCCGGGCCTCGACAGCCTCAGCTTCATCTCGCGCGGCGATGTGCCGCCGAATCCTTCGGAGCTGCTGATGCACCGCAACTTCACGGAGTTGCTGGAAACGGTGGAGAAGCAATTCGATCTCGTCATCATCGATACGCCCCCGATTCTCGCGGTCACCGATGCGGCGATCATCGCCCATCACGCCGGCACCTGTCTGTTGGTTGCGCGCTTCGGCCTGAATCAGCCCAAGGAGCTGGCACTTGCACGCAAGCGCTTCGAGCAGAACAACGTGCAGCTGAAGGGGGCGATCTTCAATGCCGTCGAGCGTCGTGCGACCGGCTATTACAGCTACGGCTATTACGAATACAAGTCGACCCGGTAACGGGGAAACGCGGCAGAGCACCATCGGGTGCTCTGCCTGACACGGAAGTCACGGCTGCTGCAGAACGCGGGACCGCGACGCACTTCAAGAAACTGCGGAGATATGCATGAAAGTACTGATTACGGGTGGTGCGGGGTTCATTGGCAGTGCGCTGGCACGCGCGCTGGTCGCTCGTGGCGACCAGGTGACGGTTCTGGACAACCTTTCGCCCCAGATCCACGGTGACAGCCCGGAAGGTTCGGCGCTGCTGGCTTCGCTGCCGCCCGAGGCCGTGGTAGTCAAGGGCGACGTGCGCCTGCGCGAGGATTGGCTGAAAGTGCTTCCCGGCCAGGACGTTGTCGTCCACCTGGCAGCTGAAACGGGAACCGGCCAGTCCATGTACGAAATTGACCGCTATGTTGATGTCAACGTGCGCGGTACGTCGCTGTTCCTCGACCTGATCGGCAACAAGGTGCAGGGCTGCGAGTCGGTCAAGCGGGTCGTTGTCGCGTCTTCGCGCTCGATCTACGGCGAAGGCAAGTACAAGGGTGCCAGCGGCCCGGTCTATCCGGGGGCGCGCGTCGACGAGGACCTGCAGAAGGGCATCTTCGAATGCCGCGATCCGGCGACGGGCGATCTGGTGGAGCCGCTGCCCACCAACGAAGAATCCCGCATTCACCCGAGCTCGATCTATGGCATCACCAAGCAGGTGCAGGAACAGCTGGTGCTGGTGGGGGCCGCCGCCATTGGCATCCAGGGTATCGCCCTGCGCTATCAGAACGTCTACGGCCCGGGTCAGTCACTGAAGAACCCCTACACCGGCATCCTGTCGATCTTCTCCACCCTGCTGTTGCAGGGCAAGGGCGTCAACATCTTCGAGGATGGCAAGGAGACCCGCGATTTCGTCTTCATTGACGACGTGGTGGCGGCAACTGTTTCGGCCATCGATGCGGATGTCAGTGGCCAGGCCTTCAATGTGGGCACCGGCGAAGCGACCGATGTCATCACCGTCGCAAGCGCGTTGAAGGACGCGTATGGCAAGGGTGGAGAAATCAGCATCTCCGGCAACTACCGCATTGGTGACATCCGGCATAACTTCGCCGATCTCAGCCGCGCTGAGGCTGCTCTTGGCTATCGCCCGCGCGTCACCTTTGCCGAAGGCGTGAAGCGCTTTGCCGCCTGGGTACTGACCCAGCAGATCGAAGACTCCGGTTACCAGCGGTCGGTGGATGAGATGCGCGCGAAGGGCCTGCTCAAGTGAAGATTGATGGGCGATCGGACGGGCAGGTTGTGAGCGAATCCCTGAAGGGGAAGCGTGTGCTCTTCATCGCCCCTATGTTCTTCGGCTATGAAAAGCTGATCAAGGCGGAGCTGGAGCAGCAGGGTGCACAGGTTGATTTCCACCCCGATCGCCCGGGTGCGGATTTTCTCACCAAGGCCTTGATCCGTATTGATCGGCGCCTGCTTGCTCGGCGAATCGCGAAGCATTACCGGGGCATTGTCGAGGCTGCGGCTGGCTCGCAGTACGATCATGTGTTGGTCATCCGTGGTGAAGCCATCTCGCCGCAGATCATTGCGCAGCTCCGTGCCACCCAGTCGACCGCGAAATTGACGTTGTACCTCTGGGACTCGATGCATTACAACCCGAACGCGCGTCTTATCAAGCCGTACTTCGATTCGGTTCTGTCGTTCGATCGGGTTGATGTGTCCGAGAACTCCGAGATCGAGTTCCTACCGCTGTTCTTCGCCAACGAATATGCCCGTGCGGCAGAGTGGCGCGGTGAGTACGAGTACGACGCCTGCTTCATCGGCACGATCCATACCGACCGCTACCGGATTCTGGAGAAACTGCTGGAGTCTCTGGAGCGGGATGGTCGCCGGGTGTTCGTGTACTGCTATTACCCGTCCAGGGTCCTGCATCGCCTGCGCTCGCTGGTGGATCCCGGCTTCCGCAGGTTCTCGAAGAAGTACGTGAATTTCGTTGGGCTGCCGTTGTCGAAGGTTGTTGATTACATCAGCGTGTCTCGCTGCGTGATCGACATCAATCGGCCTGATCAGAAGGGCCTGACGATGCGGACGATCGAGGCATTGGGTGCACAGCGGAAGCTGATCACGACCAATGAGGATGTCAGTTCCTACGATCTCTACAGCAGTTCGGCGGTGAAGATTGTGGATAGGGTTGCCCCGGTAGTGCAGGATGAATTCCTGACAGCCAGCCACAGGCCTTTTGACGATGCTGTCAGGACGCGTTACACGGTAGGGAATTGGGTAAGGCAGGCACTGCTGCAGCCGCGTGCCGCTAATGAGATTACAAAAATCGGTGTTGAATGAGTACATCCATGGCAATGCCGTCGTTTCCTAGACGTCGGAAATTCGGGGGAATGTGGCTTTCCAAGCTGGCGTTGTCCACGATATTCATATCGGGCATCTATGTGCCGACACCGATCGGAAATATGTACTTCTCTTACCTGTGCATGGTCGCGACCTATGTCGTGCTGGTGATGAAGACGGGTGGCCTCGGGCTCCGGCGAGAGTATGTGGGTCTTGCCGGAGCGCTGGTCCTGCTCTCATTTGCAGGGGCGCTTTTCAATGACTCAGCCGCAGGCGCGCGCGCGTTGGTGTTTCTGGTCTCAATAGCGAAGATCGCGCTGCTCATGTTCTTCGTCCTTTTCTATACATCGATCTACAATCTGCTTGGGCGATCGGTGTCCAAACTATTCTCTGTGTACCTTAGGGTTGCGTACTTCTTTGCTGCCCTGGGCGTGCTGCAACAGATGGTCTTTGTAATCGCAGGAATCAATATTCTGGCCCAGCTATCCCCGGGTTCAAAGCAGCTTGGGTCTCATCTCGGTATTGCTGCCCTAAGTGTCGAGCCTGCCTTCTATGCTTGCGCCCTGCTTCCTGCGGGTGCATATCACGTTTCGAAGTTTGTGCAGAAGCTTCGTATGCCTTTCCGGGGCATGGTGATCGTTCTTGCTATTGTCTTGTCAACATCTGCCCTCGGCTACATAGGTCTCTTCTTCGCCGCAGCAGCGACTTTCGTGGTCGGATTCAGTGTGAGGCGTTTCTGGATTCTGATTCTATCGGCTCCAATTATCTTGATTCTTGCCTTCAAGGTTAGCAGCCTGGAGTTCTTTCAGATCAGGTGGAACGATACGATCTCAGTGCTGCAGGGCGGGGAGCTGACCATGGAGGATGGGATGAACCTCAGCACCTACTCCAACGCAGTCAACTCTCTCATATCGTTCCGCTCCTTCGCGGATAACTATGGAGTGGGCGTAGGCTTTGGGATGTACAGTTCGGTGTTCGATCAGTACATTTCTGGATATGAACTGCCGGCCTATCGCGATGATCTTCCTGGACGCGGTTCGGCTACGTCGTTGTTTGCGCGTGTCACGGCGGAACTTGGGTTGGCAGGTTGGATCATTCTCCTGACGGTGCTGTACTGGGCGTGGAGGAATCTACGGTCTGTGGGGGATAAGTCGATGGCGATCGCCTACATGGCTACGCTGTCCATCATTTTGCTGCGCATGGGTGAGTACTACGCAAATGGCGTGATTCTCGCATTCGTAATGATCTATCTCTCACGCACTGCGGAATCGGCACCAGTGCAAGGTAGAGTTGGGCGCATAGGATCCGTCTGATGGCTGTCCGGAATGTTTTGGCAGTCCTCAGGACCCTGATTTTTCGCGGGTTGGGTTCTGGCATTGCAGTGCTATTCACCGTGCTGGTTTCCCGGATGCTGCCAACGTCCGAAGCTGCGTTGTTCTTTGTTCTCTTCAATACGAGTGTAATTGCTTCGGTATGCTTCCGCTGGGGTATGGATGAGGTGGTGATAAGGCGCATAGCAGCGGCAGATGCGATCGATCGCAAGCGAATCGCAGTGTCATTGGTCGTCCATACCCATCGCAGAGTTCTGCGTTGGGTTGCAATAGCTCTGTTGCTTGGGCTCTTGCTGTGTGTGCCTTCGATTGAGGGGCATGTGCGTCTGAACTATTTCGATTTCTGTCTGATGGTGCTCGCATCGGGCCTGATCGCTTGTGCTGCCTCCGCAGCAAGGGTAATGCAGGCAAATGGGAGAGTGGACGCGGCTATCTTCTACTTGAACATCTTCGCGCCAGCTCTATCTGTGGTCGCGCTCTTGCTGCTGAGCGTTATGGTTTCCCAGTTCAGTGCTCGAGATCTGATGGTGTGCTACCTGTTGGCGGCCGCTTTCATGTATGTATTTGTCGTAATTTCTCAGTACGGTGCAGCTGTTCTTCGTGCGTTCTCCGTCGAAGGAAATGCGGCCATGAATGGTGCAGACATCGCTGCAGCCAATCGATTGGGGGCAGTCGTGCTAGCGCAACAAGCGCTGGGCTGGAGTGCTGTTGGAATCGTGCCGGCGTTCTTCGGAGACGAGTCTTATGCCGCTTTCGTTGTTTCTCAGAAGCTGGCAACGCTTATCAGTCTGCTGATGCTGGCAATCAACTTTACCTTTTCTTCCAAGTTCGCATCCCTGCATGCTCAGGGGCAGTTGCGAGAGCTGTGGAAACTCGTGTGCATTTCAGTCACAGCCATTCTTGCTGCGAGCATCGTGATGTTGATGGGTGTTTGGCTGTTCATGCCCCAGATTCTGAGCTACGCCCGAGTGCCTGAGGGATATGCGGAAATCGTGCTTGTCATGATGATCGGGCAGGTTGCGTTCTCAGTAGCAGCAATCTTCGCCCTTGTTCTGAGCATGTGCCGTATGGAAGTATTTCTTCTTCGCGTGCAGATGGTTGTTGCAGTCGTTTCGATCGCAGTGCTGGCTGTCTGTTGTGCGTCCTTGCCGCTCTACTTTGCAGTAATGGTGTTCCCTTTATCCTATGGCTTGCTGGCCTCCATTCTGTGTGTGAAGGTCCGAGCTTCCGTTGAAGCGGTGGCCTGAATATTTGAGAGAGGCGCAAGCTTGGATGCAAGCCGGAGAAGTCCGCTTCGTGCGCGTTAGTGTGCCAGGTGAGCGGCCAGTGCCGCAGCTTTGAGATAGAGAGAATGCCAATGACTACGAGCGTCTATCAGCGTCACCTTCGAATTCAGGCATTCAAGAATAGCGGAGTGGCCGTGGTCAATGGCGCGAACTTCGCGAATGTAGTAGCCACGCTACTCTACGAGACCACATTCATTGGGTGGCTGAGACGGGCTATTCATGCTCTCGTTATGGGAGTTCGCGTTACCAATGAAGGCCCCGAGACAGCTAGTCACGTAATGCTGTATTCGGCGCGCGGAAAGCATCGCGTCGACTACGATTACATTGTGGACTCACTGACTGGTCTTATGTCGGGCCGAGTGCGGCTGGTCGAGATCACTGACAGCCCCTCAGTCTTTCAGGCGTTCAAGACAATTGCGGGCTTGACGGCTGCTTGGCCGTTGACGCGTGGATATGAGGAGGGATTCATGCAGCGGCTTCTATGTGCTCTCGTGATCTCCAGAGCACGTGGCACGCTCCATTCAACGGTTGCGCAGGTCTTGGGTGGCGCGGACACTCTGGTGACGTTCTGTGACGCGCACCCAATCGAGAATCTGGCCACGCAGATCGCAAATTCGAGAGGCTTGTTGACCATCACCAATCAACACGGTCAGTACAGAATATTGGATCACACGAACATGAGTGCTGATTCTGAGGCATATGCGAACTTTCAAAGCCATCAGATGCTGGCATGGGGGGCGGCGACCGTCCGCGAGTTTGAGAAGGCCGGAATTGAATCATCGCGATTGACTGTAACTGGATGGATCAAACGGCCTGGGGCCGCAGGTGTGCGCTTGGGGATAGGCGCGCAATGTTTTGGAGTGATGCTAAACGGTGAGAACGCCAGACGATCGAACCTGAATCTTCTGCAGGCAGCGGACGAGATTGCTGAAAGGCTTGGCATCGGCTACCGCGTGAGGTTGCATCCGTGGAGCCGGGCTGCCGATTACTCCGGCGCGGTCGGGCCGCGTTGCGTCGGCTTGGCCCATCTTTCACTTGAAAAGTATTTGGACCAGGTTCGATTCAGTCTTGGGCACATGTCGGGCGCGGTAGTGGAAGTTCTGGAGCACGGATATCCAGTCTACCTGCTCGATGACGGCTCTCTGGCTTCTGTGTTTCGCTTGGATGGACTTTCTTGGCCAGATGCAGCTTCGATACTGAATGCGATTGAGGTCGACATGGAGGACAAGGTGGTGATGACTCAGCGCATAGACGGTCTAGCTCGGTGGTTCAATGATAGCGATGGGCAGGTAGATCGTATCTGCTCTGTACTGCAGGTGGGCGCACCTTTGAGTGAGAGGATCGGACATGTGGCGTAACAGATTCGAGTTCTGGTTTTGTTGTCGGGTGCCAGTCCGCGATGAAGCGGACTCGGTACAGCAGATGTGCGAACGTTGCAACAGGAGACAGGTTCATGGGCAAGCTCTTTAAGCTGACATGGGTCCTTCGCGCATTGATCCTTGGGCGCTTCTTCGGTCAATACGGCTGGGGGGGGTATTTGGGTCCCCCGGCCTTCATCGCGGGCGGGCGCAGCATGTACTTTGGACGCGCTGTTCGTATCTTTCCTGGGCTGCGCGCTGAATGCATCGGCTCAGGAACACTTTCGATTGGTGACGATGTCTCCATCGGGCAGGGATTTCATGTGATTGCAAGTGGCTCGGTTCAGATTGGCGGGGGCGGCCTTATATCCGCGAACGTTTTTGTTACCGACACCGACCATAGTTTCGATGATCCTGGTGTCCCTGTTTTGCGCCAACCCAATATTGTCCGTCCAACAGTTATCGGTAAACGATGCTTTCTCGGTGTGGGGGCGCGTATTCAGGCTGGGACCTCCTTGGGAGAGGGGTGTGTTGTTGGAGCAAATTCCGTGGTGAGGGGGAATTTTCCGCCCTACTCCATGTTGGTGGGGGCACCGGCTCGTGTGGTCAAGTACTACGACTTCGAGAGGTCTGCATGGGTTCGACCTTCAGAGGCTGCTGCTCGGGAGGTTTGCTCATGAGTTTCTTCTCGAAAGTAGGGTGGTCGATTCGCGCTTTGATATACGGCGTTCTAATGAGGTCATTTCGATTTCCGGGGTACATTGGACCTCCGATCTTTCTTTTGGGATTGCGCAGAATGGCGCTAGGGCGGCGCGTCCGTGTTTTTCCTGGATTGCGCGCCGAGTGTCACGGTTCAGGTGAGCTTGTGATCGAAGACAATGTCGCACTCGGGCAGTGCGTGCACATTACATGTGGCGCACGATTGATTATTGGGCAAGGGACGGTGATTGCCGGGTTCGTATCAATCACCGATATCGACCACGAGTACCAGAAGGTTGGTGTGCCGGTGATGTCCCAAGGCCACACAACGCGGGAAACCAGCATCGGGAAGAACTGCTTCATTGGAATGGGGGCTCGGATTCAGCCAGGTACGCGCCTTGGCGATGGCTGCGTGGTTGGCGCGAACTCGGTAGTCAGGGGAGAATACCCTGCCAATTCGGTTCTTGTCGGCGCTCCTGCGAAAGTCGTGCGGACCTATGACTCAAGCCAGCAGGCGTGGGTCCGAGCTGTTAAACATTGATGAGAGGTTGTGTGATGAACGTTTCCATTTCCGAGAAGGTAGTTGTCGGCAACGACCTCCCCTTCGTCCTGTTCGGCGGCCTGAACGTCCTTGAGGACCTCGACTCCACGCTGTTTGCGGCGGAGAAGTACGTCGAGGTCACCGGCAAGCTCGGTATTCCCTACGTCTTCAAGGCTTCGTTCGACAAGGCCAATCGCTCGTCGATCAAGTCCTTCCGTGGCGTTGGCCTGGAAGAAGGTATTCGCATCTTCCAGGAAGTGAAGCGCCGCTTCGGCGTGCCGGTGATTACCGACGTCCATGAAGTGGAGCAGGCGGCTCCCGTGGCCGAAGTGGTCGACGTGCTGCAGATTCCTGCGTTCCTGGCGCGCCAGACCGATCTGGTCACTGCCATTGCGCGTACTGGCCGGGCGATCAACATCAAGAAGCCGCAGTTCCTCAGCCCGTCGCAGATGAAGAACATCGCCAGCAAGATCCGTGAGGCCGGCAATGAGCGGATCATCCTGTGCGAGCGTGGCGCGCAGTTCGGCTACGACAACCTGGTCGTGGATATGCTGGGCTTCCGTGAGATGATCGAGGCCACCGGTGGCCTGCCGGCCATCTTCGATGTGACCCACAGTCTGCAGCGCCGCGACTCGGGCAGTGAGGCCTCCGGTGGCCGCCGCCGCCAGGTAGTGGAACTTGCGCGCGCAGGTATGGCGGTTGGCCTGGCAGGGCTGTTCCTGGAGGCGCATCCGGATCCGGACAACGCGCGTTGCGATGGCCCGAGCGCGTTGCCGTTGAGCGCACTTGAGCCGTTCCTGGCACAGATCAAGGCGGTCGATGATCTGGTCAAGTCGTTCCCGAAGCTCGACATTGCCTGACATGGAATCGGCGAAGTACCGGGGGCCGATCAAGCTGGTCCTGTTCGACGTGGACGGCGTACTGACCGATGGTGGCCTGCACATCGATGGCAAGGGCGAGCAGTTCAAGACGTTCAACGTCCGCGATGGCCTGGCCGTCGCATTGCTGCGTGTGCATGGCATCCGGTGTGGCGTGCTGTCGGGCAAGGCGAGCCCCTCCCTGGACTTCCGGATCCAGCAACTGGGCATGGATGTGGCGGTGACCGGTCGCCTCGAAAAGCTCGACGCGTTGGCCGCCATCTGCAGGGATCTTGGAATCAACGAGACCGAGATCGCCTATGTGGGGGACGACGTCGTGGACCTGCCGTTGGCGGGACGGGTAGGGCGCTTCTACGCGCCTTCCGACGCGCATCCGCTGGTGTTGGTAGCCGCTGACGTGGTTGCAGACGCACAGGGCGGACGTGGCGTCGGGCGCGAGGTGGCCGAGCGTGTTCTTGCCGAAGGCGGGGTGGATCTGCCTGCAGCATACGCGCCCCTCATTGCAGGATGGAACGCCGCTGGAGCGGTGCAGTAGCCGGCGCAGGGTTGCGCGGGTAAGCGCAGCGCACGCAGGTGCTCTGCGAATTATCATCAGAAGGAAACAAGGTATGTCCTCCGTCGTATCAGTCGTCGATCACATTGCATCGGCCAAGCGCGTCCTGCAGATCGAGGCATCGGCTGTCGCCGCGCTCGCCGACAGGCTCGATGGGCAGTTCACCCAGGCCGTGGAACAGGTGCTGGGTTCGCAGGGCCGGGTCATCATCTGCGGCATGGGCAAATCGGGAATCATCGGGCGCAAGATCGCTGCGACGTTGGCCAGCACGGGTACCCCCAGCTTTTTCATGCACCCGGGTGAAGCGTTCCATGGTGATCTTGGCATGGTCACCGCCACCGATGTATTCGTGGCGATCTCCTACTCCGGCGAAACCGAAGAGGTGGTGAAGCTGCTGCCCTTCCTGAAGGACAACGGCAACTTCCTCGTGGCGATCACCGGTCGTGCGACGTCCACGTTGGCCCAGGCCGCGGATTGCCACTTGGATGCGGGTGTTTCGCAGGAAGCCTGCCCGCTTGCATTGGCACCCACCGCATCGACCACGGCAACGCTGGCGATGGGTGATGCGCTTGCAGTTGCACTGATGGAGGCTCGAGGCTTCCAGCCGGAAAATTTCGCGCGCTTCCACCCGGGTGGCTCGCTGGGCCGGCGCCTGCTGTCGCGCGTGGAGCACGAGATGGTTGCTGGCGATCTGCCGGTGGTGGACGCAGCAGCAACAATGATGGACGTATTGCAGGCCATTACCCGCTCCAGCCTCGGTCTGGCGATCGTACGGGCTGGCACCAGCTACGCGATCATCACCGATGGCGACGTTCGCCGCGCGCTCGAGCGTCATGGCCGCGAGGTGTTTGATAAGTCCGCGGCCGAGCTGATGACCGCCTCACCTGCCCAGGTGAGCGTAGGGACGCGGGTTGAGGATGCGCTGGTGCTGATGGAGCGGCGGCGGATCTCGTCGTTGCTGGTGTTCGACGGCGACGTGCTGGCCGGTGTGTTCAAGAAGTAGAAAGAGGAAGGCGCCCTTGCAGGGCGCCTTCGTTCTGTGCCGGTATCACTTCGCAATGGCGTCGAAGTTTCGGTAGAAAAACTCCGAGTCGCGCTCGGATGTCAGCTGGTAAAGGCTGTGGGAGTGCGAGAGGCGGGCACCACCGTCCCGGTACAACGGGTTCCACATGAAATCGGCGCGGGCACGGGTCGAGCGCGGCAGCATGAAGTCGAAAGGCACCGAGAAGTAGATGCCCTTGTCGAAGCTGCCTTCGCCGAAGTCCTTGGATGAAACGTCGGTCTTGGTGGCGTAGGCGCCCATGGTCACGCCATTGTCGAACATGCGTGCAACCGACACGGTCGCACCCCAGTCCTTGGCGAGATATCGACCTGCGCTGACCGCGCTGATCAGGCGCCGCTGGTCACCCCACAGGTAATAGAGCGTGGCATGGCCCGTGGTCACGCTGTAGTCGCGGAAGCTGAAGCGCTGGTCGAAATCGCGCTGCTTGACCCAGTTCAGCTCAGCGCCCAGCGCCCAGCGTTCGTCCATCGGGCGATAGAGGACTTCGCCGCCGACGCCGCCATACATGTACTCCAGCATGCCGGCATAGGCCATGCCGTACAGGTCGCGGCCGAGCTGCTTCGTGCCGGTCAGCTGCAGGTTGGGCAGGGTGAAGTCCGAAGTGGTGAGATACTGGCGCACATAGGTACGCACGCGCGGAAGCCGGCTGGGGGCGTCGTACTTGAATTTGTCGTAGTTGTTATAGGCGTTGTAGCTGGCCGTGCCGCTCAGCCAGAGGTTTTCGTTGAAGCGGAAGGTCGCGCCGTACATCCCAGCTACCTGGAACAGGATGAAACCGTCGGGGCCGCCCACACTCTGCCGGTAGCCGACGTTGAACGCACCGTCGAAGCGCTTCAGCGGGGCTTCGTACAGCGTTTCCGAGCGCCTTGCATACGGGGCGTTCATTTCGACATGGCGGCTGACGGTCGCCAGGTCCGTGCGGTCGTCCAGGTACTGGTTGAACGTCTTGCGTTCGAGGCTGGTCTCGATGATCGGGAGGCCCAGGCGAACGTTGCGCAATGTCCACCAGCTGACATTGGGAGGCGTCTGCGGATCAAGAATGCGTGCCGCACGACCAATGCCCTGTGCCGGGTAGATGAAGCGACGCTGCTCGGCACTGACGATCAGCTCCTGGCCGCTTCGATCAATGCGCTTCACCCGCAGGCCGGCGTTCTCCTCCAGCTCCTGGGCAATGGATGACCAGTCGGTGGGTGTTGTCGCCGAGGTTGTGGCGACCGTCTGCGGCTCGCCCTGCGCTGCAGGGTTGCGGGCAATCGGGGGCGGGTCCATGAGCTTGGTCATGGGCTTGGCCTGGGCAAGGTTGGATCGCAGCGTGATGCCGACCATGGCGGTGTTCCCGCGCTCCCAGCCCAGGTGCAGCAACACGTTGTCGTTCACCGCAAAAACGGCACCCAGATTGATGGGCGAGGACTGCTTCTGGTTGTTGCGCTGCGGCTCGTTGCGATAGTCGTTGCCGTCGTACTCGAGCTTCAGTTGCAGGCGGTCCCAGGGGGTCTGGTAGCTGACGCCGCCAAATACGCCCAGCCGGCCGCGGAACATCGCGCTGGTATTGAAGTCGCCCGGTGTATTGACGCCGGGGCGTTCCTTGAAGCGGTCGTCGATCGCGCCCAGTGGATTGTCCAGGTCGCCACGGTTGCCGATATAGCCGGTTGCCACACCGAGGCTTGCGTCGAACGCGCCGAAGCGCTTGCTGGCAACGACGTACTCGCTTGAAAACAACCCGGTGCCGCCAAGATCGCGCGCGCCGACGGACACTTCCGGGAGCCAGCGTCCTTCCTGCCACAGGCGCAGCTTCAGGTCGATCGACTTGTCCTTGTAATTCTGGTCGCCGCTGAGCCACTGCGAGCCATAACGGCGATTGGCAACCGAAATGTAACGGAAGGAGCCTTCCACCCACGGCAGGGGCTGCATGACCACCGTGTACCGGCTGTACGGCGAGGTGTGGCTTGCGGTAAGGCTGAGCTCCCCTTCTTCGCTCATGCGCGCGGAGGGGGTCTGCAGCAGGCCGATACCGCCCCAGTCGCTGGCGGTGGGGGCGGGAGCTTCCTGGGCATACAGGGCTGCGCTGATGCTGAGGCTCAACAGGGCGGCGCCAGCGCGAGCCAGCGGCAATCGATTACGGCACATCAATCTGGAACTCCCGGCGCGTCCAGCACCTGGGTGGCGAGGAAGCGCGCGGCTTCATCGTTGATATCGGGGGTGGCGGACCGGACGGCAGATCCCACGATGGGAACGTAGATCACGGCTCCGGGCGCCAGCGTTGTCCGTGCGCTACGGTTCCACAGCGCAATGCCGATCTTCGTGACCCGGCCATCGGGCTGGATCACATACAGGTTGTCCGGACTGGCTGCGGGCAGCAGCTCGCATTGGTTGCGGTAGCTGCGCGCATCCTGCATTGCAGCGTGCGGCAAAGAGCACGAATGGGGGACGGCGCCCATGATGGTCACTGTCGCTGGCCGCGACGGGTAGATCAGTCGATCGCCTGCGCGGGCCGGCCGATCCTGCGGGCGATCGGCTTCCAGGGAGCGCGGCTCGAGCAGTTGCGGTTCGCGCCCGGTAATGGGAAGTGCGCCGAACTCGCGGGCCATCCGGGACGCTGCGTCGGCGATCTCTGGCGCGTCCTCAAGAGCTGCCAGTGTTTCCAGGTCGAACAGCAGCCCCGCTTTCAGGCGTGCCTGCGCTTCGAGGCTGTTCGTGCGAAGCAGCGCGGCGCCCGCCATGTAGGCATGCTCGTCTGGTGCGGCGGCAAGGGCTGCGGCGCTGAGCCGGGCATCGCTTGCCAGGGTGTGGGGGCCCGGTGAGCGAACGTTTCCGAAGGCTTCCACCTGGATGGGAGAGGCCGCTTGGCCCGTGCTGGCGAGTACAGCGCCAAGGGCCATCACGATCAGTTGCGGCTTCATCGGGGTTGCAGGTCCGGCGAATAGGGTTTGAGCTGGATGATTTCCAGATGGGCATCCGGCGCGATGGCCTGGCGGCTTTTCCATATGAAGCCGCTGGACGGGTCCGCCCAGTAGTGGTTCTGCTGCTTCCAGCCGTCACCCCGCAGCTCCTCGCGCACGTGCAGCAGTTCGCGCGTCCGGCCCAGGATCTCGACGCTCTCCGTGCCCAGCGGGTGCAGGGTGCCGGTCACCTTCATGTTGAAGCGATAGTCCGGCATGAGGTCGTAACGTCGTTGCACGACGTCGCCATCCTTCACCTTGCGCAGGTCCAGCAGCGGGTTCGGCCCGATGATCCGCATCTGTTGCAGCTCGGGAGTACCGCCGTGGGTCGCTTCGATCAGGCCATTGCGCAGGAACACGATGCTGCGTTCGCTGCTGTACCAGGCCTGGCGGCCACCATCCACTGCGCCGAGCACCAGCACTGCGCCGCCAGCAGGTCCGTTGACCTTGATCTGTGGATAGCGGTTGCGTGCAACGTCCTCGGCGCTGGGCTGCACATCCGGCTTACCCTGCACGGCCAGTTGCACTGCCTTGACGCTGCTGCGACCGACAACACCGCAGCCGGTTGCAGAGACCGCGATGACGGTAGCCAGCAGGCCCGGGCGGAAACTCCGGAGCACGAGGCGGGAGAGAGCGTTCCTGCTCATCTGAAGCCTCGTCAGTTGTCCAGATCGTTGCGCGCGCTGGCTGCGTTGCTGATGATGGCGGTGAACGGCAACAGCTGGTTCACGAAGCGGCTCCAGCGTGTCACGCCAGCTGCGCCCACGAACACGACGTCACCCGGCTGCAGGTTGAACTGGCTGGCAACGGCGAAAGCGGAGGGCGACTTGGCTTCCAGGTGGAACACCTGCGAGGGCGTGTCCTGGAGGTCGTTCGAGCCGCGGATCACGTAGACCGCGTTGCCGTTGGAGGTGGTCTGCAGCAGACCGCGCGCGCGACCCAGCGCCTGGCTCAGTGAGATCCCGCCGGTCTTGAAGCTCATGGCGCCGGGCTGGTTCACTTCACCGACGACAAAGACTTCCTTGCGGTCGAGATACGGCACATACAGGTGATCGCCCGCCTTGAGGAAGACGTTCGTATCGCCGCCGCCATTGCGGCCCAGCTCGTCAAGATCAATGGTGAAGGTCGTGCCGTCGCGGGTGAGGCGGACGCCGGACAGGTCGGCCTGTGCCGGGTCGAGGCCTGCCTGGCTGATGGCATCACCGAGAGTGAGCGGAGTGACCGTCAGTGCCACCGTGGCCGGCTGGCGCGATGCGCCGGTGACCCACACGCGCTGGCTGGCATAGGTCAGCATCGAGACATCCACCTGCGGCGCTTCGATGTAGCGGGCCAGTCGGGTGGTGATCTCTTCACGCAGCTCGGCGGGTGTCTTGCCGGCGGCGGTGACCTTGCCGATATAGGGGTAGAACAGCGTGCCGTCGGACTGCACCAAGCGACCGGCTGCACTGAGTTGCTGCTGCGGGCCGGCAGGGACAGTCAGTTCGGGGTGGTCCCAGACTGTGATGTACAGGATGTCGCCTGCACCAATCTGATAGGGCCCGGGCTGGTACTGCATCAACGAGGCCGGAAGCCCGGGGGCGCTCTTTGCGCCGCGCTCCATGGCGATGAGCTTGGGCGTGATCGGAATCAACTCGATCTGATCGTTGCCAATCTGCTGGCTGCTACCCATCAGGGAGTTCGAGCGCATGTGCTGGCCGGGGGCCCACATGCAGCCTGACATGGTGAGGGTGAACGCCATGGCGGCGACGAGACGCTTGCAGTCCATCGTTAATCATTCCTGGCCCGAACGGGCATGAAAAAGCCCTCGCCGAACTGCCGCCCGGCGAGGGCGTGGGTACTACAACGGCGTTTCGATCAGCGGGTGCCGGTCGTGCCGGTGGTGCCGGTGCTACCGGTGGTGCCGCCCGGCGGAGTGGTGCCGCCGCCATTGTTGTTGCCGGCATCGTCGCTGCTGCTGTCTGCGGCGACGCTGTAGACCACAGCTGCGGCTGCAACGCCGAGACCGATGGACGCAGCGGTGGTCAGGGTGCCAGAGGCAGCGGCGCCAGCGGCTTCGGCGCTCGCAACTTCGGCGCTGGTTTCGGTGGCGACAGAAGCTTCCTGAGCGAACACCGGCGAGGACAGACCCAGCAGGGCCAGGGCGGCAATCATCTTCTTCATCTACGGGGTCTCCTACTCCGTGAGGGAAATTTTTCCACCGCTATGTTGGCGGCTATTCGTTTGCTCTGTCAAGGTACGTGAAGGAAATGTGGGGTGCCCTTTGCAGTTCTCAGGAGTGCTGGAAAAGCTCAGTCCTGCCGGAGATCAATTTTGCCAGTGCGATGACCAGTTGATGGGTCTGGATATCAGGCAGCGTGAGGGGCAGGAACATTCCGGCAAGCACGGCGGCCGTGGCGGTCACAGCACTCGGGCGTCTGGAAGGTGCTTTGCCGCGCAGCGCCCATGCGCTGCAGCCCAGGCCGAGGCCCAGCCCGGCGATGACTTCAGAGAGGCTGTGCGCGTGCAGGGGGACGCGGGACCAGGCAATGGCCACCGCCAACAACACCCCGCTCATCAGGCCGACCACCCGGGCGCGTCTTTCGGGTCCCGCCAGCAGCACCCCGACCAATGGATACACGGCGCTGGACATCGCCGCGTGCCCGGAGAAACCGGTGAAGTACAGGCTCTTGATGCCGATACCCCAGCCCATGAAGGCCAGCTTGGATGCAAGCGTCACACAGGCGGCCACTGCGATGGCGCTGAGCCATCGCGCCTTCAGGCCCGTTTCGCTGCGGGGCAGGGTGAGCAGCAGCACCAGCGCCATTGGCAGAAGCCAGCGGCTGTCACCGAGGGCGGAAAGGGACGACCAGACAATCTGCATCGATGGGGCGGGCGGGAGCGGGGAACGTCAGCTTAGGGGTGTTTGCCTGTCCACAGCGTTTCGATGGCTTGGTCCATTCAGCCAGACGCGGTATCCTTCCCCGCTGCCAATGGCCCCGTAGCTCAGCTGGATAGAGCGTCCCCCTCCTAAGGGGAAGGTCGCCCGTTCGAATCGGGCCGGGGTCACCATGAATCGAAGGGTTGCGTCGTTTCTGCAGAGATGCGCAGCTCTATTTCGCCGTGAATAGGCCGCGTTCTGGCACAGTTGGCACAGTTCAATCGAGCTGTGCTGATCATGGAAGAGCCTGAGAAGTTGGACCTCTACTGCTGCTTGTCGTCTCTCCAGGTGGGAGACCAAGCGTTCGACTTGGGCCATGGGTTGTCGATTGCCCCGGGTTACACACGCGTCATGTCTAGTTCAATGGTTGCCGTTGAGCGACCTGCAGCACCAGGCCGGCATCATCCTGGTCCTTGGGCCGCAACCGGGAATGGCTTCGCTTTCGACTCCGAGGCAGTTCTTTTTATCCCCGCAGGCTACAGGCGTGCGAAGTCTGACTCCGGAGCCGTCGCAAGGTACATAGCAGGATTGCTCCGCCTCTGGGTCGATCCTCGGATTCGCTGGACTCTGGCGTCCCACATCCCTCCTCACAGAATTCAATGTGCGCCTGAGAAGGAGAGGGTCCACGTTGCTTCTGCGGTCGAGGTGCAGCCTTGGTATTTCGAGCTCCATCCGGCGACTGAAAGGGATACCCTGAAAGATCTGGAGTGGATTCGAGATCACTGGGAAGCCGCAATCGATCTCGCTGAATCGAGTGCATCATTCAGCCTGGCGTTGGACGCGATTTTCAACGTTCAGTTGGTCCACAGCTCTGCCCTCGGGCTTGTCTCTGTCTGGGGCGCACTTGAAGCTCTTTTTACGGGGGCAAATAGCGAGCTCAGGTTTCGCGTATCAGTGATGATCGCTGCATACCTGAAACCGCCGGGGCCCGAACGAATCGCCCAGCATAAGCGAGTAATGAAGCTCTACGACGCGAGGTCTGCAGCAGCCCACGGGTCGCCAAAGCATTCCTCGGAGGACTTGCTGGCATCGCTGGAGTTGCTGCGAAAGGTCATCATAAGGATGATCGAGTCCAGGCGTGTACCGACAAAGGAAGAGCTCGAGAGCCTTCTGTTTGGTGAGTAGAAGCCGGTCAGTACATGAGCTTTGAGACGGCGCCGTCATCTCCGTCTGGAGTTAGATGGGCGTAACGCTTCTCAGTGGTTGCATAGTCTGCATGACCCGCAAGTAGCTGAACGCGACGCAATGGCACACCAGCCATCACCATGTGAGCGCAGAATGTGTGGTGGTGCTGGCCGGCGGTCTCCCTGAAGGTCGGTGTGGTATCCGCAGCCGCGAACATGACCATGGCCTTTGCGCCTTGGGTTCGTCGCCAGCCGGAGATGCGCCAGCCGCCCTCGTCCTTCATGGCGCGCAGGCGCATACCGCAGCCACGCACTTCGATGATGGCGAAGTTGGGGCACTCATGCAGCACCTGCTTGTGCGCGCGCTGCACGGCGAGCGGCGACGATAGCACCTGCAGCGCTCTTGCCCTGCCGCAGGACGGCATTGGCGGCGATGTTGGAGGCAGCGACGACCAGGTTGGGGAGGAGGCCCCAGCGGCGCCCGGTGCGGGCAACGATGCCAGCGGCTGCAGCGGCGCGCTGCTCGTTGGAATGGTGGGCGAGGAGAGTCATGGCTGCACTCCTGCCCGAAGAGGCGCTGGCCGAAGCCGATGCACGCGCCAAAGGCGAGGGCGCCGAGGGCGTAGATAGCGAGGATCAGGTGCCATAAGGGCCGTTTGCGGCGCTGCATGGAGTTCTCCAGGAGGTATTCGCGTTTCGGGCGGCCGCAGCTATGCTTCGGCCATGGAATGGACGAACTGGCTGACGCTAGGGATTGCGGTGCTGGGCGCCACGCTCGGCGTGTTCAACGCCTTGTGGCTGATCCGCAAGGACACGGTCCGACTGAAGGTCAGATTCGTGTCGATCTACCTTCCGCGCGACGATCTCTGGACGGGTGCGGTTGAGGTGATCAACACCGGTTACCTGCCGGTGACCATTACTGAGGTGGCATTTCACTTCGCCCGCCGCTCCAAGACGCGATCCGCAGTGATTGCAGATCTCTTGGAGCGCACCAAGCTCCCCCACCGCCTCGAGCCGAGGACCGCGATCAGCATTGCTACAACCCCTGAGATCCTGGGAAGAATTGAAGCCGGCCACCACACCTGGTGCAGCGCTGCGACTGCCTGCCAGACTCGCGTCTTCGCCAGGATCAAGTGGAAGAAAGGCTGAGGCCTGCATGGCCTCGCCGGGCTTGAACTGCGCACCCGGATACGGGTGCGCAGCTGATTGATCCGCAACCACCACGTACGCGTCGAGGGCCACGCCAATGATCCGCCGTACACGGCCGATGGTGCTGGACGCGATCGGCCCGAGAACTACTTGATCAACATGCCTGCGGACACCCTCGCCGCGTTGCCCAGGTACGACTTCGAAGACGGTGCAGGGCAGGTGCATGTGAAGATCGGCGCGATCTGGTCGTTGATCGGAGCGCTTGAGCAGGCGTCGGGTCAGCCAGTGGAATACCTGAACTTGGGACGCGGTGGTTCGGCCTCCGCTAACACGCAGCACAATGCCCTGCGGCCGGCACGCCTGCACCATGCACTCGATTCCGGCGCTGATGTACTGCTGCTGCATTTCGGTATGAACGAGCTGGGGCAATCCACAACGCTGGTCAACCACAAGAGCATCGTCAGCCAGGCCCGGGCCGTTGGCATGGACGTCATCGTCATGTCGGTGCCGCGGCGCAACGTGGTGGATGGCCCGTGGTTGACAGGATGGAACTACACCAACCGCGTGCTGTGGCGCTCTGCTGTTGAAGCAGGGGCGGCGTTCGCACCTCAGCATTGGATCGTTACCGATGAGCAGCTGGGCGGCATGGGTGCGAGCCCTGAGTCGCCCGGTGCTGCGGCGCTGTTCAACCGCGCCGGGCCGGCGGAATTCTCGCGCTACGGCCAGGTGCTGGTGCGCTCGGTCCTAGGCTGATATGGGGTTGGATTTCACATCGCATTCATGCGTTGGCGGCAATGTTCAACACATAGCGGAAGGGGGACTGCTGGGTGCTCAACGGCCGAGCGCTCGACAGTGCTTACTCCCCACGGCTTTGTAGGACTCCGCTTTGAAACTTCTCATTTCCTTAGGCGTAGCGGCGCTGGCAGCAAGCGTCGTGTTGGCGCTAATCCATGGAGTTGCCCTCTGCTGGAAGGCGGCTGCTAGCCGGCGCTCAGCACGACGACAGGAATCGCGATAATGGAGGCTTACCGATACGCCTATCAGAAGGCGCGTGGCTGGCACGCTCCGGTACTGGTTTCGGCGTGGGTTGGACTCAGGTACTCACTGACTGGAGATAGCGGCTACTTCAAGTCGCATGGCGGCTGGCGCCGTTCCAGGCTTCGCAGAGGCGTAGAGCCTTCCGAGTAGGCCGGCCAGCAGCTCCGGTGCGGTGGAGGCTAGCCTGCCTGTTCAGAGGGCTTCGTGTGCCTGCGGGGCGATGGATACGACCTGCAGACGTGGAACAGCGGAGAGGGGTCCTACGCACCTTGGGGTATCTCGACCCGGTAGCCTCGGGCACTGGGATGGGCGTGATGGTGGTGGACGTGAGTGGCCCCTGCCGATCAGGCCAGCCGTTTGGCGGGTGATCATTCGAACTTGTTCGTGTCGCACGCTAAATTCGATTGGGTCCTCGGTGGCGCAAGTTTTCCTGCCCTAGAGATGTGGCAGACCAAGGACGAGTGGGCCGCCATCCTCGCGCAGGGCAGACGCTATGCCGAACGCTGGTGTGCGGTCAGGCTCCACCCAGAGCTTCGCCTGCGCGCGGCGACACCACGCCGAAAGAACCGCTCGAACCGCTGCCCGGCCTGCTGCCGACCGGCGAGCAGCAGCACCAGGCCCGGCGCCTAGCCGAGGCAACGGCCGCGGCTACTGCGCGGGGAAGGAAGCGCTGGAACCGCGCCGACCGCTGAAGAAAACCAAGCTCAGGGCGAGGGACCCTATGAAGGCGTGGCTCAGGGGCAGGTAAAGAGCAGCTGTCCCGAGCTCGAATCTGATCCCCCGTTCAGGGGAGGCGGTCGACGCTGCTTGCTTGCCAGACTTGCCCTTTCACCAGAGAGAGCGACGATGAGCGCCACCAATCGCAAGACCGCCAGCTTCGGAGTGCCGTGGGAAACGGCCTATGGGTACGTCCAAGCCGTCCGAGTCAACAACACGATCTTCGTGTCCGGCCAGCTGTCGCACACGCCGGAGGGGCAGTTGGTCGCGCCTGCGGAGCTGGGAGCGAACGGCAAGCCCGCCAACTTCGACACCATGGAAGTCCAGATGAGGCGGACCTACGAGAACGCGCAGGTGCTGCTGGCAGAGCTGGGAGGGTCGCTCGCAGATGTGGTCGAGGAAACGCTGTTCGTCATCGACGTTCCAGCCGCTTTCGCGGCCAGTGGCAAGGTCCGGCCGGCCGTGTATGGCCAGCCGGTGCCGCAGGTGGCCAGCAACCTGATTGGGGTCTCGGCGCTGGCCTTCCCCGAGCAGCTGATCGAGATTGCCCTCCGGGCGGAAGTGCAGAGCTGAAGACATGGGCGGGCGGGGTCGACTCCGCCCGCTGGTATCACGAGGCCCAAGTCGAAGCGACTGATGACGCGGCGGGAATGGGCCGCCGCGCAACCCTTCCAGGGGCGTAACCGCCTGCCGTAAGCCCTGTTTTGGCACACGATTGGCACAGATGCTACCGAAGCCCTTGACTCTCATGGCGCCGTCGCCCCTCTCCTAATGGGAAGGTTGGCCGTTTGAATCGGGCCGGGGTCACCATGAGTCAATGGCTTCTGGCATTTGGCAGGCTTACAAGTGTCTTGAATCGCCATTTCTTCCCACAAGCGCGGGAAGCT
Source organism: Stenotrophomonas mexicanensis (assembly GCF_032911605.1). NCBI lineage: Bacteria > Pseudomonadati > Pseudomonadota > Gammaproteobacteria > Lysobacterales > Lysobacteraceae > Stenotrophomonas > Stenotrophomonas mexicanensis. The sequence continues at coordinate 22,989 of NZ_JAWJTG010000007.1, read as the reverse complement.
GGCGCTGTGCGGAATTTCGCTGTGGTCATTCATCCCGGCTTTTGTCGCGGAGGGCGAGGAATGCGGCAATTGCGCTGGCAGCGACGCCGAGCAAAAAGCCGAGGACCATTCCGTCGAACCAACTCAAGCTCGCCACGTTGCCCCCATGCAAAGACTGATGCGCGATTAGCGTCCGCTGCTTGTGTTGTACTGCGAAGAGGGCAAAGGGTATGGCTCCGGGCTTTCGCGGGCCTTACAGGCAACAATCCACGTCTTGGGATAGCGAATGTCAGGCGATCTTCTGCAACAGGCCCTCGAGGTTGTTCCGCGGCGCGTTCACCGTGTGGCTGACGCGGCAGGCCCCCGCTCGTCGGGGTTCTACAACAACCCCAGCCCACCCAGCACCGCCTCCACCTCCTCGCGCTCACCGTCCCGCAGCCCCTGCAACGGCAACGGCAGGCAGTTCTCGCCGCACAGTCCCAGCAGGGCCGCCGCGCAGGCCATGACGCGAATCCCGCCGAACCGGTCGTACAGCGACCACAGCGGCGCCAGCCGCGCAGACAGGGCAATAGCACCCTCTTCATCGCCACTACCCACGGCCCGCATGATCTGCAGCGCTACCTCGGGGAATAGCCCGGCGGTTACCGAATACCAGCCATCGCACCCCGCCAGCAGTCCACGCACCGCAGATGCGTCACCACTGACGCCCAGCGTCACATGTGTGGGAACGCACGCACGGAATGCCGCAACACGCGCGGCCGCATCGGCCGGATCATCAGCAAGGCGCGGAATCTTGATCGAAGCGATGTTGGGCAGCGCGGCGATCCGGCCAAGCAGTGCATCGGTGAAGCGGAAGTGCGTGGTGCCCGGATTGTCGTAGACGCAGATCGGTGTACGCACCGCTGCGCATACTGTTTCGAACAGCGCTTGCACCTCGTGATCCTTCAGGGGCTGGTAGGACACGGGGGCGAGCAGCAGGCCTGCAGCACCTGCATCCTCGGCGTCCAGGGCCAGTTCCAGCACATCGCGAGTACGCAATGCACCGATGCCGGCGATCACCGGAACACCCCCGGCGTGCGCGAGCGCTTCGCGCAGCACGCGCTTGCGCTCGTGCTTCTCCAGATAGGCGTAGCTGCCAGTGGAGCCAAGCACGCCCATCGAATCAACATCGGAATCGGCCAGGCGCTCGATCAGTCCGGCAAACGCACGAAAGTTGGTGCCGGCTTCAGAGAGCGGGGTCAGTGGAAACGCGCTGAGGCCTTTGAACATGGGATCTCCCGAAGGGGGAATGGGCTGGACGCCTGGAATTGTTTATTGTCCTATGACAAAACTCAAGTGTCGCCACGCAGCGTGTCTGATCGTCACGAATGACGCACCATGCGGGTCATGAAACCAAGCCTTTGCGCCGTCCAGCCTTCCCACTACGCCACCATTGCCGATTGGCTTGATTCCGCCGAGGCCACCCAGCGCTGGGCGGGCCCCGGCGTGCCGTTTCCCTTGCCGCAGGAACGGTTCGCGCAGGTGCTCGAACTCGGGCCGAGGCCGGGCTGGGCGCTGCTGGACGAGCAGGGCCAGTGCTTGAGCTTTGGCCAGTACTGGATGACCGACGCCGGCACCGCGCACCTGGGTCGCATCATTGTTTCCCCCCTGGCACGCGGGCGCGGCCTTGGCCGGCTGCTCATGCACGCCTTGAGTGCTCAGGCCATGCGCGAAGACGGTGTGCAGCGCCTCACGTTGCGCGTCTATCGTGACAACACCGCCGCCGTGACCCTGTATCGCGACCTCGGTTTCCAGCAGGTTGATGCGTTCTCGACGCCGGAACTTCTGTTCATGCAGCGCACGTCGGCCTGAACTTCGCTCATGCTGGCAAGGTGGCCTGCAGGGCAAACCATTGCTCGCGGGTGATGCGGCTGATGTGCTCTGTGCGGTAGTCGCCGAGGAAGCTGTTGAACTTGTTCACTTCGGTATGGTGATGCTGGAAACCGCATTTGCTCTGTGCGCTGAGCGATTGCAGGTTGTCAGCGAAGTAGCCGCACCACAGTGCGTCCAGTTCCAGTTGCATGAAGGCGTGCCGCATCACTTCGCGCACCGCTTCGGGCACCAGTCCGCGGCCCCAGTACGGAACGCCGATCCAGTAGGCGATCTCACCCTCTCGATCGCTGATCTCGAAGTTGCTGTCGGTGCCGATCAGGATGCCGACACAGCCGATCGCATGGCCGTCCTCGCGGCTCTGCAGCGCGTAGACCTCTGGCCGGTTGAAGACGGTGCGGATGATTTCGGTACTTTCCTCAACGCTGGTGTGCACCGGCCAGCCGGCGATGGGGCCCACGCGCGGGTCGCGGGCGTACTCGTACAGATCGGCAGCGTCGGTGTCGCGCCAGGGGCGAAGGATCAAGCGTTCGGTGTGCAGCTGCATGTCAATTCCACGGGAACAAAGAGAGTGCACAGGCTAGGTCGCCGGGCGCGATCGGCCCAGAGAGGGACCTTGATGGTTTCGGTACTTTTCACAACGGGTGGCCGAGCCCGGGTATGCTGGGGCCCGGAATACAGCCGGATCGGCCGATGGATCGCGTACCCCAGCTCCTGGACCAGGACGAATCCATGCGCCTGGAGGTCAGTACGTTGGCCGAAGGGCAGGGCGTCCCGCTGTCGTTCGGCCACGCTTATCTGGCGGTGCTGGTATGCGTATCGGGGCGCGCACGCTTTGCACTGAACTTTCGCGAGGTAGCGGTGCAGCGGCACGATGTGCTAGTGCTGGCAGAGGACACGCTGGCGCTGCTGCGGCAGCGCTCACGCGGCTTTCTGGCGGTGGTCTGCCTGATGCCCAAGGCGCTGGCATCGGAGGTGGCCTATGTGCTTCCCAATGCACTGTTCAAGTTCCTGCACGATCAGCCCCACTGCGTGCCGTCGCCGCTGGACGTGCCGCTGCTGCAGGGCTGGCTGCAGCAGTTGATGGATGCGCAGCACAATGGTGGCCGCTATCGTCACGTGATGCTGCGCAACCTGCTGCAGACGTTCTTCCTCAAATTCGCAACGCTGTTGCCGGCGCGCAGTGTGGCCGTGGCGCAGGTCAGCCGACGCGAGCGCTTGGCCTGGAATTTCTGGGAACTGGTCGGTGAGCGCAGTACGCGCCAGCGCGACGTGCAGTCCTATGCCGACGCGCTGTGCATCACCCCGTTCTATCTTTCGCAGCTGACCCGCGAGTGCTTCGACGAAACGCCAAAGGCGTTGATTGATCGCCAGGTGGTGCTGGAAATCAAGGCGCTGCTGACCTACAGCGAATTGCCGATCGGTCGCATCGCCGAGCGCCTGTGCTTCGAGGATGCGTCCTACCTGTGCCGCTACTTCCGGCGGCACACCGGGCAGTCGCTGACCGGCTATCGCCGGGCAGGGCAGGGCGGTACTAGTGCGACACGAACAAGGGCGCCGGTACTTCGGCCAGCAGATCCTCGGTGACCCCGCCGAGCACACGCTCGACCACCCGGCTGCGGCTGTAGGGGCCCAGCACCAGCAGGTCGGCGTCGGCATCGAGCACGTGCTGGCGGATGGTCGCGGCAACGCCGCCCTGGCTTGAACTGATCGCCTGGATATCTACTTCGACGCCGTGCCGCGCCAGGTGCTGGGCCATCTCGGCGCCAGGTGTGGCCTCGGCCTTGGGCGTGTCGACCATCAGCAGGTGCACCGCTTTCGCACGTGCGAGCAGCGGCAACGCATCGGCTACCGCACGACGTGCCTGCTTGCTGGCATTCCAGGCCACCACGATGCGATGGCCGACCTGGTCGCCTTGCCAATGTGGTGGTACCAGCAGCATCGGCACGCCGGTCTGGCGCAGCGTTCCCAGCGGGTGCCAGCCAGAAGGGGCGCCGGGAGTACGCGGATAGCCGGCGATGATCAGGTCGCAGTACAGCGACTGCAGGGCCAGGTCGGCGCCGCCCAGATAGTCCGAGACGATGCGCAGTTCGGTGCTGATCTGCAGTGGCTCGGACACGGCACGCAGGTTCTGCATCAGCTGCGCGGTGCAGGCGGCATCCGCGCGCGCCTCGTGGTCGAGTGCGGCGGCGATGCCGGCACCGCGCGCGAAGCCGTTGGCGATGTCGGTGGGATGCTGGGCGGTGGAGACCGCGACCAGATGGGCCTGCTGTGCCTGCGCCAGATGGGCGGCGATGTTGAGAACGCGGTCCCCGGTGTCGCTGGCGTCGAACAACACAGCGATATCGCGTAGTGGATGCAGCATGGCGTTGTCTCCTTCGATGCCTGTGACGCGTTCCCTGCCGTGCACCGACCCGGGTGCACCGGACGCATCTCTGTTTTAGCGCATCGGTGATCCGAATGAATCATTTTTGATTCAGTTTATTAATTGGTGATTCATGCTAGCGTGAGGGCGAACCCACACCTCAGCGCTTTCATGCGACCTGCCGCAGCACGCACCCGCCGCGACCTGCCCCATGCGCTGGCGGCCACCCTGGTCAGCCATCCACGCTGCACCCTCAGCGAACTCGCGCGCGGGGCGGGTATCAGCCGCGCGACCCTGTACCGGTTTGCGCCCACCCGGGAGGCGATCGACGAGGCACTGTTCGCGGCCGGCTTCGAGCGCGTGGAAGCGGCGGCGGTCTGGTTCGATGAGGGCGGTGATGCACACCACGTGCTGGAGCAGGTCACCGCCACGCTGCTGGCGGACTGGGAACTGGTAACGCTGCTGTTCGCGCGGATGATGGAAGAGCAGCAGCGCCAGGGTGACCTGCATCTGCTGCCGGAGCGCTGGGCGCCGATCGGCGAGCGCTTCGAGGCCTTCTTCCTGCGTGGTCAGGCGGCCGGAGAGTTCAACGTTGGTTTCACCGCAGTGTGGCTCGCGGACTTCTACTGGACCTGCTTCTACGGCATCACCTGGTCACTGGCGCGCGGTCGGCTGGCGCCGGCAGCGGCAGCCTCTACGCTGCTGGCTTCGTTCCAGCGGGGAGCGATGAAGGGTTGACCCAGGGGCTTGCTGCCGGGGCACCGTGCCTTACGCCTGCTTCAACAACTGCACCAGCTGGCGCAGGCGGTACGGCTTGGGCAGGAATTCCACCTGTTCCGGCAGGGGCGGCAGTTGCGAGCGCGCATAACCGGACGACAGGATCATCCGCGCCTGCGGCTGTTCGCGCGCCACATGCTCGCTCAGTTCGATGCCGGACATGCCGTTGGGCATGCTGACGTCACTGAACACCACGTCGAAACGCGCTTCGCCCTTCAGCAGGGCGGCGGCCTCATGCGCATCGGCGGTCGTGGCCACGTCGATGCCGAGGTCGCGCAGGGCCAGGCCGATCATTTCACGCAGATCGGTCTGGTCTTCCACCATCAATACGCGGATCGGGTCATCGGTCATCGGCAGGGTCCTCCATTGCGGGGAGCAGCAGGCTGACCGTGGTGCCGACACCGGGCGTGGTGGACACGTCGACGAAGCCGCCGCTCTGGGTAGTGAATCCGAACACCTGGCTCAGGCCCAGGCCGCTGCCTTTGCCGATGTCCTTGGTGGTGAAGAACGGCTCGGTCGCCCGTTCGGCGATGTCGGCCGCCATCCCGTGGCCCTCATCGCAGACGCTGAGGGTGACATAGCCACGTTGCAGCGTGGAGTCCGCATCCGGGTCGAGGCGATGCTCCAGCGCGGTGCCGATCAGGATGCGGCCGCCTTCAAGGGTAGCATCCGCGGCATTGGCGACCAGATTGGCCAGCGCCGTCTGCAGCTGCAGCGCATCGGTGTTGATCGCAGGCAGGCCGGGCGCCAGCTGGGCATCCAGCACCACCGTGGGCGGGCAGGCGCGTTGCAGGTCCGGCAGCCACTGCCGTATCAGCGCATTGATATCCACAGGTTCGCGGATCAGGGTCTGGCCGGTGCTGAAGGCCAACAGCTGGCGGGTCAGCAGCGCACCACGATCGGTCGCAGTCTGCGCCGCATCAAGCAGCTCGGCGGCGCGTGCATCGTCACCGTTCACGCGCAGGGACAGCAGGTCCAGGGCGTTGCCGATGGTGGTCAACAGATTGTTGAACTCGTGCGACAGCCCGCGGCTGAGGCGGCCGACGGTCTCGAACTGTTGGGTATTGCGCAGCGCACGCTGGGCATCACGCAGCAGCCGCTGTGCCTGCCACTGCTCGGTGATGTCGCGGGTGATCTTGACGAAGCCGAGCAGCTCGCCCGCTTCGACGACCGGCTCGATGACCACGCTGGCACGGAAAGACGAGCCATCGCGGCGCACCCGCCAGCCTTCACTGGCGACGTGACCGTGCTGCGCTGCGAGGTGGAGCAGGCGCTGCGGTTCCCCGGCTTCGCGATCAGCAGCCAGATAGAAACGGCCAAAGTGCGTGCCGACCACTTCACCGGCTGAATAGCCCTTGATGCGCTCCGCGCCCGGGTTCCAGCTGCAGACGATGCCATCAGGATCAAGCAGGTACAGCGCATGGTCGCGCACGCTGTCGATCAGCAGTCGCAGTTGGCGGGAAGGGTCCGTCAGCACGGACGTCGTAGAAGCAGCTGCGTCCACGTGGAAATGAGCATTACCCCTGGGAGGGACGTGAAGCTAGGCAGTGCAGTGTGAAGAGTGCGTGCAGGCGCGGCACGTGCCAATGGTCCTGTGCGGCTGAATACGACACGGAGTACCATCACCCACCCTTTGTGCTCTGGAACCGACCTGCATGCGTCCTGGTGCGACTACGCGTGACCGCTGGATCTGGATGACCTCCGCCGTACTGCTGGCAGCGACCATTGCGTTGGAACTGGTGGTTCCGCTGGGCTACGCCGTCTGGCTGGCGTACTTCCTCGCTGTCGGCGTCACGCTGTTCCAGCGCAGTGCACGCGCGCCGTTCATCGTGGCCGTCGTCGCCTGCATCCTGTTGATCATCGGCTACAACGTTGCCCCGGCCAGCTCCAACTCGGCGTTCTCGTTCGTCAACCGCAGCATTGGCGGGTGTGCGTTCCTGATGATCGCGCTGATCGTCTCCCGCGCCATCCAGGCGCGGCGCGACGCGATGCGGGCGCTGTGGCTGCAGGAGGCCGAGAACGCGGTGGCGATGAGCCTGCGCGGTGATCTGGGTCCGGAGCAGATCGCCGAGGCGGCGGCAACCAGCCTGGGGGCTCAGCTGCAGGCGGATGTCGCCGCCGTCTACCGCCTGGAAGGGGGAAGACTGCAGCTGACCGGCGGGCTGGCGTTGCCGTCCGGCATGCCGGCGTCGCTGGCATTGCAGGAGGGCGTGGCCGGGCAGGTGGCACGCGACGAACGCATCCGCCACCTGCATGGGGGTGATGATGCGGTGCTTGAGCTGCAGACCAGCCTGGGGCGGTTGCCGGTGCGCGAGCGCATCCTGGCGCCGATCAGCAGCGATGGCGCGGTGGTGGGCATCATTGAACTGGGACGCACCCGCGCCGGCGAACAGGATCGACTCGATGTCGAGCTGCTGGAGCGCTGTGGCGAGACCATCGGCATGGCGCTGCGTGCCTCGCTGCTGCGCGCACAACTGGTGGTGCTGCTGGAGGAATCGCAGCGCCAGGGCGAGGAACTGCAGGCCCAGCAGGAAGAGCTGCGCGTGGCCAATGAGGAACTGGAAGAGCAGAGCCGCAGCCTGCAGCACTCGCAGACCCATCTGGAAGAACAGCAGGCCGAGCTGGAACAGAGCAACGTCCAGCTGGAGGAGCGCACCCACGAGCTAGAAGCGCAGAAGCAGGCGCTGCTGGTCGCGCAGAGCCAGCTGGTGCGCAACAGCAACGAACTGGCCGCCACCTCGCGCTACAAGTCCGAGTTCCTGGCCAACATGTCGCATGAACTGCGCACGCCGCTGAACAGCTCGCTGATCCTGGCCAAGCTGCTGGCCGACAACAAGGACGGCACGCTCACCGAAGAACAGGTGAAGTATGCGCGCGCGATCCTGTCGTCCAACAATGATCTGCTGGCGCTGATCAATGACATCCTGGACCTGTCGCGCATCGAGGCCGGCCACGTCGAGCTGGCTGATGAAGTGGTGGTGACGGGCAGCGTACTGCAGCGCCTGCGCGAGACCTTCGAGCCGATGGCGCGGCAGAAGGGCCTGGCCCTGCAGATCGAGGCCGATGCGCTGGCCCCCAGCCAGCTGGTGGTCGACAGCCAGCGCCTGCAGCAGATCCTGAAGAACCTGCTGGCCAATGCGGTGAAGTTCACCGAGCATGGGAAGGTCAGCCTGCACGTGCGTGCGGGCGGTCAAGGACGCATCCGTTTCGAGGTCTGCGACAGCGGTATCGGCATTGCCCGCGAGCAGCTGCAGGTCATCTTCGAAGCCTTCCGCCAGGCCGATGGCAGCACCCGCCGCCGCTACGGTGGCACCGGCCTGGGCCTGTCGATCTCGCGCGATCTGGCCGAGCGCATGGGTGGCAGCATCCAGGTCGACAGTGAACCGGGTCGCGGCAGCTGCTTCATCCTGGAACTGCCGTTGCAGGGCGCGCCGGTTTCGGAACCGGGCGAAGTGCCTGCCGCCGCCTCAATAGCGCCTGCGCCGCAGCCTGCGCCGCCGATCGCTGCGCGCACCCCTGTCGCACCGACCGTTGCATCCGTGGCGCCCGTCACCGCCAGCGTGGCCGATGACCGCGGCCGTCGCCAACGCGCCGGCCGCTTGATCCTGGCCGTCGAGGACGACGTCACCTTCGCCGAAGCGCTGGTGGCCCTGGCCCATGAACTGGACTTCGACTGCGTGGTGGCTGGGACCGCCGAAGAGGCGCTGACCCTGGCCAGCGAACTGCGCCCCAACGGCATCCTGCTCGATATCGGCCTGCCGGACGTGTCCGGCCTGAGCGTGCTGGAGCGCCTGAAGCGCAACCCCGATACCCGGCATATCCCAGTGCACGTGGTTTCGGCGATGGACCGCAGCCAGGTGGCGCGCGAGCTGGGTGCGATTGGTTTCGCGATCAAGCCGACCACGCGCGAGCGGCTGGTGACGGCCATCGAACAGCTGGAACAGACCAGCCAGCGCGACGTGCGGCGCCTGCTGATCGTCGAGGACGACAGCGAGCTGCGCCACAACCTGGAACTGTTGCTGGGCCGTGATCAGCTGCAGATCGTTGCAGTGGGAACGCTGGCCGGCGCGCTGGAGCAGCTCAGCACGGTCACCTTCGACTGCATGGTGATGGACCTGTCGCTGCCCGACGGCAGCGGCTACGACCTGCTCGAGCACATGGCCGGCAATGATGATGTCGGCTTCCCGCCGGTGATCGTCTATACCGGTCGCGCGCTCGGCCGCGAGGAAGAGCAGCGCCTGCGCCGCTATTCGAAGAGCATCATCATCAAGGGCGCGCGTTCGCCCGAACGCCTGCTGGATGAGGTCACCCTGTTCCTGCACAGCGTGGAAGCCAGCCTGCCCACCGACCAGCAGCGCCTGCTGCGCGAGGCCCGCCGTCGCGACACCGTGCTCGATGGCCGTACTGTTTTGTTGGCCGAGGATGACGTGCGCAACATCTTCGCGCTGTCCAGCGTGCTTGAGCCGCTGGGCGTGACGCTGGAGATCGCGCGCAACGGCCAGGAAGCGGTGGATCGCCTGGCCGAGCGCGAGGTCGACCTGGTGCTGATGGACATCATGATGCCGGAGAAGGACGGCCTGGCCGCGATGCGCGAGATCCGCGCGCAGCGTCACCTGCAGGACCTGCCGATCATCGCGCTGACTGCCAAGGCCATGCCCGATGACCGCGAGCGGTGCCTGCAGGCCGGTGCCAACGACTACATCGCCAAGCCCATCGACGTCGACAAGCTGGTGTCGCTGTGCCGGGTCTGGTGCTCGCGGCAATGAACGAACAGGCGTTGTTCGACCTGGAGCTGAAGGTCCTGCTGGAGGCGCTGTACCAGCGCTACCACTACGATTTCCGCAGCTATGCGGTGTCGTCGCTGCGCCGGCGCATGCGCCAGGCGATGCAGCGCTATGAGTGCGAACGGCTGGTCGACCTGCAGTACCGGCTGCTGCACGAGCCGGAGCTGTTCGCCCAGGCCATGCAGTTCTTCACCGTACAGGTCTCGGAGATGTTCCGTGATCCAGCGTACTTCCGTGAACTGCGCGAGCAGGTGGTGCCGGTACTGCGCACCTATCCCTCGGTGAAGCTGTGGGTGGCCGGTTGCAGCACCGGTGAGGAAGTGTGGTCGCTGGCGATCCTGCTGCATGAGGAAGGCCTGCTTGATCGCAGCATCGTCTATGCCACTGACATCAATCCGGCCGCGTTGGCCACCGCCGAGGCGGGCGCCTATGGCATCGACCGGATGGCCCAGTTCAGCCGCAACTACCTGGCTGCCGGTGGCACGGCGTCGCTGTCCGACTACTACGCCACGGCCTACGATGGCGCGGTGTTCGACCGCCTGTTGCGCCGCAACGTGGTGTTCGCCGACCACAGCCTGGCCACCGATACCGTGTTCTCCGAAGTGCACCTGGTGTCGTGCCGCAACGTGCTGATCTATTTCAACCGCGACCTGCAGGACCGCGCTGTCGGTCTGTTCCGCGAAGCGCTGGTGCACCGGGGCTTCCTCGGTCTTGGCAGCAAGGAATCGCTGCAGTTCGGGTGCCACCATGACGCCTTCGAGGTCTGTTCGCGCGAGCACCGCCTGTACCGGAAGGTGGCCTGATGGCCCTGCCGGCGCGTCCTGCCGTGCTGGTGATCGGCGCGTCTGCCGGTGGCGTGGCGGCCCTGCAGGCGGTACTCGGTGCGCTGCCGGCGACGCTGCAGGTGCCGGTACTGGCCGTGCTGCACCTGCCGCGTGACCGCACCAGCCGCATCGCTGAGGTGCTGGCGCCGTACTGCGCGCTGCCGGTGCGCGAAGCCGAAGACAAGCAGCCGTTGCAGCTGGGCACGGTGACGTTCGCGCCGCCGGATTACCACCTGCTGGTGGAGGACGAGGGGGCGGTGGCGTTGTCGGTGGATGCGCCGGTGCTGTTCTCCCGTCCGGCCATCGATCCGCTGTTCGACTCCGCTGCTGCGGTGTTCGGCAGGCGGGTATTGGCCCTGCTGCTGACCGGTGCCAGCAGTGATGGAAGCGAGGGCGTTGCCGCCGTGCGCCGTGCCGGTGGCCGTGCCTGGCTGCAATGTCCCGAGGAAGCCGAAGCGTCGATGATGCCGGCCTCCGCCCTGCAGTACGCCGGCGCCGATGCCGTGCTGCCCCTTGAACTGATGTGTCGTCGCCTGAAGGAGTTGTTTGCATGAACCTGCTGCCACCGGACCCTGCGCAGTCGCAGTCCCCGGTCAACCTGCTGATCGTCGATGACGTGCCGCAGAACCTGGTGGCCATGCAGGCGCTGCTGCAGCGCGAGGGCGTGAATCTGCTGCTGGCCGGTTCCGGCGCGCAGGCGCTTGAGCTGCTGCTCGAGCACGAGGTGGCACTGGCCCTGCTGGACGTGCACATGCCGGAGATCGATGGCTTCACCCTGGCCGAACTGATGCGCGGTTCGCATCGCAGCCGCGACGTGCCGATCATCTTCCTGACCGCCTCCCCGGATGATCCCCTGCGCGTGTTCAAGGGCTACGAGAGCGGTGCGGTCGATTTCCTGCACAAGCCGGTGGCACCGCAGGTGATCCTGAGCAAGGTCAACGTCTTCATCGAGCTGTACCAGCAGCGGCAGCTGCTGAAGGCGCGCAACGAGGCGCTGGAACGCGCGCTCAAGCTCAACGAAACAATGGCGGCGGTGCTGACCCACGACCTGCGCACGCCGCTGTCGGCGATCCTGCTGTGCAGTGACAAGCTGGCGCTGGAGATCCCGCAGGACAATGCGGGTGCGCAGCAGACCCTGCAGTACCTGGAGGCCAGCGCCCTGCGCATGGCACGCATGGTCGAACAGCTGCTGGACTTCTCACGGATCCGCAGCGGTGGCCTGCGCCTGCAGGCCAGTGCCTGCGATCTGGCCGACGTGACCCGTGCGGTGGTGGCCGAAGCGGGCAGCGCGCATGGCGCGGACCGGATCCATCTGGACATGCATGGCGATACGCGGCTGCAGGGCGATCTGGACCGTCTCGGCCAGGTTGCCGCCAATCTGGTCGGCAACGCGCTCACTCATGGCAGCGAGGCGAGGGTGGAGGTGGACGGGCGCGATCCGCGCAACGTGCTGCTGCGGGTCAGCAATGCCGGCCGGATCGACGACGCGCTGCTGCCGCGGCTGTTCGAACCGTTCAAGGCCAGCTTCCACCAGAGCAAGGGCCTGGGGCTGGGCCTGTATATCGTCGATCAGTTCGTGCGCGCGCACGGAGGGCGCATCGCAGCGCGCAACGAGGCCGGGCAGGTGGTGTTCGAAGCCCTGCTGCCGAGACGCGCAGAAGGGCTGCCTGCAGCGGCAAACTGAATTCTTCAGGAAACATCCACGGGCACTGAGACGGACTCGTCCGCAACTGCTACCGTGGGTGTACATCTTGTCAAGGAAGCACCATGCCACTGCGTGCCATCGCCTACGTCAGCCAGGCGTTGCCGGATCTTTCCGCTGAACGGTTGCAGGCGCTGGTCGACGATGCCGCCCGCTTCAACAAGATGGCGGGCGTGACCGGTGTGCTTCTGCATGACGGCGGGCGATTCCTGCAGTACATCGAGGGGCCGCCGGACGGTATCGATTCGGTGTACGAGCGCATCCTGCAGGCCGGCAGCCATGTCGACATCATCGAGCTGGCGCGCGGCCGCCTGGGCCAGCGTCAGTTTCCGTACTGGTCGATGCGCGCGTTGCCGGTGGATGCGGCGCTGTTGCGCCAGCTGTCGGCCAGCGACTGGTCGGGTTTCAGCCGGGCGCTGGAAGGTGATCGTTCGGCGCCGACCCCGGTGGATCTGCTCGACAACGTCGTGCAGCCCGCCCTGCACGCCGGCTGAGCGTCAACGCGAAGTGCCGCCGCAGTAGGCGGCATGCAGCGCCTGCAGCACGCCCAGTGCGGGCCCTTCAATCACGCGGTAGTGGATGGCCTGCGCTTCGCGACGCGTCGCGACGATATCCAGTTCGCGCAACACCGCCAGATGCTGTGACAGCGCCGATGCGCTGAGGCCGGTCAATGCCTGCAGTTCCGGTACTGGTGCCTCACCTTCGACCAGGCGGCACAGCACGCGCAGCCGCGCAGGATGGGCCAGGCTCTTAAGCAGCGTTGCAGCCTCGGCGGCGTGTTCGGCCATGGCGGCGCTGTCGAGCGGGGTGCGGGCCATGGTTGACCTTTTTGTTTAGAAGTGTCTAATTTAGATAAATCTAAATCAAAGGGCAATCCCATGAGCGGCGTGAAAGAGGGCAGGGCATGAACCTGCCATGGACTGCGGTGGCTGGCGGAGCGCTGATCGGCGCCGCCGCGGTGTTGCTGCTCGCCACTGTCGGGCGCGTGGCGGGTATCAGCGGGATCGCTGCGGGCAGCCTGCGCGCAGCGGAAGGCGAGCGTGGCTGGCGCTGGGCATTCCTGCTGGGGCTGCTCGCAGCAGCGGGGCTGGTGCTGTGGTGGCAGTCGCTGCCCGAGGCCTCGCCACGTGTGCTGCTGCGCGATGCCTTGCCCGCCTGGCAGCTGATCGGCGCCGGCCTGCTGGTGGGCTTCGGCACGCGCCTGGGGAGTGGTTGTACCAGTGGTCATGGCGTCTGTGGCATGGCCCGCGGCTCGAAGCGCTCGCTGCTGGCAGTGCTGGTGTTCATGGCCTGCGCGATGCTGACCACGTTCCTGGTCCGTCACGGCGGAGGCCTGGCATGAGCCGCGCGGTCGTGGCCGCCGCGGTGGCAGGTGCGCTGTTTGGCGCGGGGCTTGCGCTCTCGGGGATGACCGACGCGCGTCGGGTACTCGGCTTCCTCGATGTGGCCGGTGATTTTGATCCGACGTTGATGTGGGTGCTGGGCTCGGCACTGCTGGTCAGTGCCGTCGGGCAGCGCTGGGTACTGCGACGCGCGCAGCCGTGGTTCGCGCTGCGCTTCCAGCTACCCAGTGCACGTGATGTCGATGCTCGCCTGCTGCTGGGTGCTGCACTGTTCGGTATCGGCTGGGGATGGGCCGGTTACTGCCCTGGACCGGCCATCGCCGGGCTGGCTGTCGCATCGCGTGAAGCGCTGTGGTTCGTGCCTGCCATGGTGGTGGGCTTCTGGCTGCACGATCGCTTCGTGCGCTGAGGCTTCACCCCTGTGTCACCATGGATCGGGTCAGATCGACGGACCACGGGGAAAGGAGCGTAACGACATGGCACGGATGAAGTGGAAGGGAAAGGCAATGCTGGCCATGGCGCTGGCATCTGCGATCACGCCGGCACTGGCCTGCACGCGTGCGGTGTATCGGGGCGACAACGGCGATGTGATCACTGCGCGCTCGATGGACTGGAAGGTCGATGTGGCGACCAACCTCTACGTGTTGCCGCGTGGCATCGCACGCACCGGCCTGGCCGGTCCGAAATCGCTGGCCTGGACTGCGCGCTACGGCAGCGTGGTGGCCACCGGCTACGACGTGTCGACCACCGATGGCATGAACGAAAAGGGCCTGGTGGCCAACCTGCTGTGGCTGGTGGAATCGGAGTATCCGCAGCAGCGTGGCAACAAGCCGGGACTGGCGATCTCGCTGTGGGCGCAGTATGTGCTGGACAATTTCGCCACCGTGGACGAGGCGGTCGCGGCGCTCAAACGTGAGCCGTACTCCATCGTCACCGACAAGGTGCCGGGCGAAGACCGCCAGGCGACGCTGCACCTGTCGCTGTCCGATGCCACCGGCGACAGCGCCATCGTCGAGTACATCGGCGGTCGCCAGGTGATTCACCATGACCGGCGCTATCAGGTGATGACCAATTCGCCGATCTTCGAGCAGCAGCTGGCCCTCAACAGTTACTGGCAGCAGATCGGCGGCACGGTGATGCTGCCGGGCACCAACCGCTCCGCCGATCGTTTCGCGCGCGCCTCGTTCTACATCAACGCCATTCCCAAGGCCGAAGATCCGGTGGAGGCGCTGGCCAGTGTGTTCAGCGTGATCCGCAACGCGTCGGTGCCGTATGGCATCACCACGCCGGGTGAGCCAAACATCTCATCCACGCGCTGGCGCACGGTGGCCGATCACAAGCGGCGGCTGTACTTCTTCGAGTCGGCGTTGACCCCGAACACCTTCTGGGTCGATCTGAACAAGGTCGATTTCGGCGGCCAGGTGCTCAAGCTCGATCTTGGCAAGGACCAGCGCAATACCTTTGCCGGCGATGCACTGGGCCAGTTCGTGCCCAGCGCACCGTTCACCTTCCTGGGCGTCGACGGTTAGTTCGACGCCTGGCTGGAGGCCGGGTAGACCGCCTGGATCGCGCAGCTGCCGCGGGTGTACTGCGGCAGCGGGGCGATGCTTTCACCGCGCAGATCGTCTGTCTCGAACTCGGCAGTCATGATCCGATCGCCGGGATTGCCACAGATCAGGCCGTTCTGCAGGCCCGAGTGGAAGCTCAGCTGCGGCGCACGGTCGAGCTGGCGGCAGTGGCTGCCGAGTTCGACCCGGTAGTAGCGGTGGCCGCCATTGCGGCGCGGATTGGTCTCCACCAGCATGCCCTGCTGGTCGGATGACCAGGCACGCACGTTGCGGGTGGCAAAGCAGTACGACGGTGAGCCGCCGAAGCTGCGGCGGATTTCCCTGCGCTCGCGGATGGTCACGGCGGGCAGGGTGGCCGTGCGCCGGCGGTCGCTGTCGCGGGCGACGCTGGCGTAGTCGCGATCCTGCAGCGGGGTGACCGCACTGACGGCGCAGCGGCGGCCGTCGACCACGACGCGTTCGCTGGGGCGACCACAGGCCCAGCCGGCAGGTGCTTCCAGCTTCAGCGAGGTAGCGCCGCGGACGCCGGGGCAATCCTCGCTGAAGTCGATGCGATAGGCCTGTCCGGAGGCGGCGCGCAGTGCGATCGAGCGCGGTGATGCCTGCTCCACTTCCTGCACGCCGACCGCGTCCATGCAGTGCGGGGCCGGGGGCGTACGCTCCTGTGCGGACGCCGAAGCTGCGAGCGCCAGGCCGAGGCTGCTGGCGAGCACCAGTGACGCCTGCCGATGGGCCATGTCCTGCACTCCCTGCGTTGGATGACGGATCGACTATAGCAGCGGTTTGCACGGCCGTTGCTACACGCGCACACTGCGCGGATGGGCGCCATCTTCCATCTGCGGCACTACGGCCAGGCCACCGGCCTGGACCGCCATGACTACGCGCAGTGGGTGCTGCCGCTGCAGGGCGAACTGCACTTCGAGATGGAAGGCCGCGGTGGCCGCCTCGACCTGCTGCAGGGGGTTTTCGTTGCGGCCGGCGAAGCGCATGACCAGATGGCCGATGGCCCGAACGGTTTCGTGATCGTCGATTGTCCTCCCGGCGTGCTTGATGACGGCACGCAGGAGCATCTGTGCCGGCAGCGCTGGCTGCACCTGCCGCATGCGCTGCGACAACGCCTGGCGGGCGTGCAGGACGGGCAGCCGATGCCGGCCCTGCTGCCGCAGCTGCTGCAGGTGTTTGCACCGGCCGGCAGTGGCGCGCGCATGCAGGGACTGTGTGCGGCAGTGCAGGCCGATCCGGGCCAGGCGTGGCCGGTGGCGCGCATGGCCGCGTCTGTCGGGGTCAGCGAGAGCCGGTTGCACGCGCTGTTCCAGCGTGAGTTCGGGCTCAGCCCCCAGGCATGGCTCAGTGCATGCCGGTTGCGCTGGGCCAAGCACCAGCTGCGCTCCAGCACGGCGCCGATCAGTGATATCGCGCTGGCCGCAGGCTATTCCGAGCAGAGTGCACTGACCCGCGCGCTGCGCCGTGAGTGTGGGCAGACGCCGGCCGCGTGGCGCAGGGGCGCCGGACTGTAGCGTCGAGCCACGCTCGACTGCTTCTGCACCGACCACCTCGTGAACGGCAGTCGAGCATGGCTCGACGCTACAAAGGCGGGAGGGCAGTAGCCTCGGTCAAGAGCGCCCAGCGGCCAGCGCTTACACTGCGCGGCCTGTTCTCTCCCCCCGAAGAACCCGAATGCGCAACAACCCGATGGCCCTGGGCATCGCCAATGGCGTTGCCGCTGGCGCGCTGTGGGGCGTGGTCTTCCTCGCGCCCGCCGTGCTGCAGTCGTTCAATGCCCTGCAACTGTCGGCCGGCCGCTATCTGGTCTACGGTCTGATCGCTGTAGCCCTGCTGCTGCCGCGCTGGAAGCGGCTGGCACCACGGCTGGGCCGCGCCGAGTGGATCGGCCTGTTGTGGCTGAGCCTGGCCGGGAACCTGGTGTACTTCCTGCTGCTGGCGACGGCGGTGCAGTGGGCCGGCGGTGCGGCGGCGTCCTTGATCGTCGGCCTGATTCCGGTGGTAGTGACCCTGGTCGGTGTGCGCGAGCAGGGCGCGGTGCCGCTGAAGCAGCTGCTGCCGGCACTGGGCCTGTGCGTGCTGGGCGTGGCACTGGTTGGCTGGGAAGCACTGATGTCTGAGCACCTCGCGACACCGTGGCGGCAGCGCCTGATCGGCCTGCTGTGCGCGTTCGGCGCGCTGTTCTCGTGGGCGTTGTACTCGATCGGCAACAGCCGCTGGCTGGCGCGCCGACCGGATCTGTCCAGCCACGACTGGTCGCTGCTGACCGGTGTCACCACCGGCGGCCTGGCTCTACTGCTGGTGCCGATGGCCTTCATCGGCCACACCGGCGGGCACACGGCGGCGCAGTGGAGTGGTTTCTGGGCGATCAGCGCGGGTGTGGCGGTGGTCGCCTCGATCCTTGGCAATGCGTTCTGGAACCGTGCCAGCCGCCTGCTGCCGCTGACCCTGACCGGCCAGATGATCGTGTTCGAGACCCTGTTCGCGTTGCTCTACGCATTCGCCTGGCAGCAGCGCTGGCCCTCGCTGCTCGAAGCGCTGGCGATCGTGTTCCTGGTGGCCGGCGTGATGCTGTGCGCGCATGCGCATCGCACGCCCCGCGCGATCGCCGAACATGCCGGCTGAATGCGGTCGTCAAGCATACTGATGGCCGCTTTGTCTCAGATGCAACCAAATGCCGGCATGTTGGCCGATGATCGCGGCAACGACTTTTTGCACCGCAGCACTTGACAGCGGCCCGGCGCACGGTGTTTTCTGTGCGTCATGGTTCTTGATGCCGCCCACGCCAGCCTGATCGCCCCCGCTACTGCGGGCCGTTCGACTGCGCCGGTCGCCACCATTACCACCACCACCGTCACCACTGCCCTGGTGCGGCCCGTCGTCTTCGTGTAACTCCCGAAAACCACGGCCCCGCACCATACAGGTGGCGGGGAAACTCGACACCTGCATGCGACGGGGCCTCCTACCGAGGTCTGCATGTCTTCCCACGCCCCCGCTCATCCCGTTGCCCCGGCCGATCTGGCTGCACCGTCCATCGTCGTGCACAAGTTCGGCGGCACCTCGGTGGCCGATGCCGAACGCTACCGCCATGTTGCCGGCCTGCTGCTGGCCCGCCCCGAATCGCTGCAGGTCACTGTCGTCTCGGCGATGAAGGGCGTCACCGACGCACTGATCGATCTGGCCCAGCTGGCAGCCAAGGGGGACGACGGCTGGCGCGAGGCCTGGCATGCGCTGCGCGCGCGCCATCGTGGCGCCGCTGTGGCGCTGCTGGGCGAGCAGGTGGGCGAGACCGTCGAATGGATCGATGCCCGCTTCGATCAACTGGCCGACGTGCTGGCGGCGTTGGCGGTGATCGGCGAGCTGCCACGCGAAGTACTCGACCGCGTGCAGGGCCTGGGCGAAGTGTTTTCCGCGCAGCTGCTCGGCACGCACCTGCAGGCGCTGGGCGCAGACTGTGCAGTGCTGGATGCGCGCGACGTACTGGTGGTGGGGCATGGCGAACTGGGCGTGGATGTCGACTGGGAAGCCAGTGCCGACCGCCTGGCCAAGTGGCGCCTGCAGCATCCGCAGCCACGCCTGGTCGCCACCGGCTTCGTCGCCCGTGACCGTCATGACCGCATCACCACGCTCGGCCGCAACGGCAGCGATTACTCCGGCGCGATCTTCGCCGCGCTGTTCAACGCCGATGAACTGCACATCTGGACCGATGTCGACGGCGTGCTGTCGGCCGACCCGCGGCTGGTGCCCGAGGCGGTGCAGCTGGAGTCGCTGAGCTACGACGAGGCCTGCGAGCTGGCTTATTTCGGCGCCAAGGTGGTGCACCCGCAGACGATGTCGCCGGCGATCCGCCTCGGCCTGCCGATCTTCATCCGCAATACCTTCCAGCCGGCGCATCCGGGGACGCGCATCAGCGCCGAGCGCTCGCCGCGCGGGCCGGTGAAGGGCCTGACCCTGAGCCCCGGGCTGGCCCTGCTGAACCTGGAAGGCACCGGGTTGATTGGTGTGCCGGGTACCGCCGAGCGTGTGTTTGCCGCCCTGCGTCAGGCGCAGGTGTCGGTGGTGATGATCTCGCAGGGGTCGTCGGAACATTCGATCTGCTGCGTGGTGCGTGCTGCTGAAGCCGGCCGTGGCCGCGAGGCACTGCTGCACGCGTTCGCGCATGAGCTGTCGGTGGGCCAGGTGCAGCGCGTGCAGGTCAGCGAGGGGGTCAGCGTGCTGGCCGCGGTCGGTGACGGCATGGCCGGCCAGCCCGGTGTGGCCGCACGTCTGTTCGAGGCGCTGGGCCGTGCGCAGGTGAACATCCTGGCGATCGCGCAGGGCTCGTCCGAGCGCAACATTTCGGTGGCGGTGGACAGTGCCGATGCCACCCGCGCCTTGCGCGCTGCACATGCCGGCTTCTGGCTGTCGCCGCAGACCTTTGCGGTCGGTGTGATCGGGCCGGGCAACGTCGGTGCCGCACTGCTGGACCAGTTGCTTGCCGCACGCCCGCAGCTGCTGGCCAAGGCCAATGTGGATCTGCGCCTGCGCGCGCTGGCCTCGCGTTCGCGCATGCGCCTGGAAGTGGATGGCCTGCACGCCGACTGGCGGGAGGCCTTGCGCGAAGCGGGCGAGTCCAGCGATCTGGATCGTTTCACCGAACACCTGCTGGCCGCCCACCTGCCGCATGCGGTGGTGATCGACTGCAGTGGCAGTGCCGAGGTGGCCGAGCGCTATGAGGGCTGGCTGGCGGCCGGCATCCATGTGGTCACCCCCAACAAACAGGCCGGTGCCGGGCCGCTGCCGCGTTACCAGCGCATCCGTGCTGCAGCGGCGGCCAGTGGCGCGCGCTTCCGCTACGAGGCGACGGTCGGCGCGGGCCTGCCGGTGATCACCACGCTGCGCGATCTGGTCGATACCGGTGACGAGGTGCTGGCGATTGAAGGCATCTTCTCCGGCACGCTGGCCTGGCTGTTCAACCGTTTCGATGGCAGCCAGCCGTTCTCGCAGTTGGTCGCGCAGGCGCGGTCGATGGGCTACACCGAGCCGGACCCGCGCGATGATCTTTCAGGCGTGGATGTGGCGCGCAAGCTGGTGATCCTCGCCCGCGAAGCCGGCCACGCGCTCAGCCTGGAACAGGTACAGGTGGAAAGCCTGGTGCCGGCGCTGCTGCGCGATGGCAGCGTGGATGAGTTCATGGCGCGGCTGGGTGAGTCTGATGCCAGCCTGCTGCAGCGCCTGCAGGACGCGCGGGCGCGGGGGGCGGTGCTGCGCTATGTGGCACAGCTGGGTGCCGATGGCGCCTCGGTCGGCCTGCAGGAACTGCCGGCCGATCATGCCTTCGCCAACCTGCGACTGACCGACAACGTGGTCCAGTTCCGCACCCGCCGTTACTGTGACAACCCGCTGGTGGTGCAGGGGCCGGGCGCCGGCCCGGAAGTCACCGCGGCGGGTGTGTTTGCCGACCTGCTGCGGGTCGCGGCCGGTGAAGGAGCGCGCCTGTGATCGCACGTGCGTTCGCGCCTGCCTCGGTGGCCAACGTGGCGGTGGGCTTCGATATTCTCGGCCATGCCATTGCCGGCATTGGCGATACCGTGAGCGTGCGCCGCATCGATGAGCCGCTGGTGCGCATCGAGGCGATCCGCGGCAGTGCCATTGATTTGCCGCTGGATGCGGCTGGAAACACTGCGGGTGCAGCGTTGATGTCGCTGCGCGCAGGGCTGGGCCTGGACTTCGGTTTCGCGGTGGAGATCGACAAGGGCATTCCGTTCGGTTCCGGTATGGGCGGTTCGGCAGCGTCGAGTGTTGCGGCGCTGGTCGCCGCCAACGCGCTGCTGGATGTGCCGCTGTCGCGCGAGGCGTTGTATCCGTTTGCGCTGGATGGCGAGGCGGTGGCCAGTGGTGGCCGCCACGGTGACAACGTGGGGCCGCTGCTGCTGGGTGGTCTTGCGCTGTGCACGGCCGACCGGCTGCTGCCGATTCCGGTGCCGGCTACCTGGCACAGCCTGCTGGTGCATCCGCATGCGGTGCTGGAAACACGCCGCGCACGCCAGGCCCTGCAGGGCAGCTATGCGCTGGGCGAGTTCGTGGCGCAGAGCGCGAACCTCGCACTGGTGCTCAGTGGTTGCCATCGCAGCGATGCCGCACTGGTGCGCGCGGGACTGCGCGACGTGCTGGTGGAGCCGCGCCGGGCCGGATTGATTGCCGGCTTCGAAGCCGCACGTGATGCGGCGCTGTCGGCCAATGCAATGGGCGCGGGCATTTCCGGTGCCGGTCCCAGCGTGTTCGCCTGGTTCGAGGATGCCGACCAGGCGCGTACCGCCGCCACACCGGTGCAGGCCGCATTTGCAGCCGCAGGTTTCGACAGTGACGCCTGGGTGTCGCCGCTGGATGCACCGGGAGCTCGCTTGTGCTGAATCCTTCCCCTTTACTGGATACCGAACCCATGCAATTTGTTTCGACCCGCGGCCAGTCTCCGGCCGTTGGCCTCAGCGCGGCGATCGCCGCCGGATTGGCGCCTGATGGTGGGCTGTACGTTCCGCAGATGCTGCCGGCGCCACGCGAGCTGCAGGCCGGGGCGACCCTGGCCGATACCGCCGCCGATCTGCTGATGCCGTTCTTTGCTGGCGACGCGCTGGAGTCTGCACTGCCATCGATCTGCCGCGAGGCGTTCGACTTTCCGGTACCGCTGCGCCCGCTGGGCGACGGTGACCATGTGCTGGAGCTGTTCCATGGGCCGACGGCGGCGTTCAAGGATATCGGCGCGCGCTTCCTGGCCGGTACGCTGTCGCGGCTGCAGGCCGGCAAGGACCGCGATCTGACGATCGTCGTCGCCACCTCCGGCGATACCGGTGCCGCCGTTGCGGCGGCCTTCCATCGCCAGCCCGGCGTGCGCGTGGTGGTGCTGTATCCGGATGGCCGCGTATCTCCGCGCCAGGCGCATCAGCTCGGTTGTTTCGGCGACAACATCCAGGCCCTGCGCGTGGCCGGTGCGTTCGACGATTGCCAGGCGATGGTCAAGCATGCGCTGGCTGATCGCGAACTGCAGGCGCAGGTGCCGTTGAGTTCGGCCAACAGCATCAGCCTGGGCCGACTGCTGCCGCAGATGAGCTACTACGCGCATGCAGCGTTGACCCACTACGCCGCGCATCGTCGCCGGCTCAACCTGGTGGTGCCGACCGGCAACCTGGGCAATGCGATGGCGGCCGTGCTGGCGCGCGCGCTGGGCGTGCCGATCGGCCAGATCGTGCTGGCCACCAATGCCAATGCCGTGCTGCCGGTGTACTTCAATGGCGGCGACTACCAGCCGCAGGCCAGTGTGGCGACGGTGGCCAATGCAATGGACGTGGGTGCGCCGAGCAACTTCGAGCGACTGCGCTGGCTCTACCACGGCGACGACGCGGAACTGCGTGCTGCGTTCCGCGCGTTCGCGGTGGATGACGTGACCATCCGCGCGACGATTGCGGCGGCGCATGCCAGCAATGGCGAGCTGTTCTGCCCGCACACGGCGACCGCGGTGAAGGTGCTGCAGGACCTGCGTGCTCGCGGTGCCAAGGGCGACTGGGCGGTGGTGGCCACGGCGCATCCGGCCAAGTTCGAGGCCGTGGTCGAGCCGCTGATCGGCGAAACGGTGGCGGTGCCGCCTGCGCTGGATGCGTTGCTGCAGCGGCCGGCGCACGCCGAACCGTTGGCGGCCGATTACGCGGCATTGCGTGAGGTACTGCTGCGCTGAGCGGAGAGGGACGCGGTTGCCGGCCAGCGGCCGGCACTACCCGTGGCGGTGCCGCGCGTTCCAGATA